>LGGM01000053.1 GCA_001509345.1 Clostridiales bacterium 38_11 | reverse complement strand
TATTGGCAACTAGATAATCGGTGTCTGCTATCAGAAATTGATAGTAAAACCCTGCCCTGCTGTTGCTTTGTCGAATGCCAACGGACCTGATTGCTGCCCATATTGTTTTCAACGAGATATTCTCTTCCTTGAAAATCTCCGGACATGACTCTGACTTTTACAATCTGTTGTTCCTGAATCAAGGAACCTTCTCCTGCATTCAGATCATCTGGTTTTAAATGAGTTACTATCTCAACCACTTTCCCCTTAACTGTGGTCAGTCCTTCCACGCCACCCGTATTAGCGTATGCCGAGATAAATGATAAGAACAGGAACATGCATATTAATAGTATTAGCTTCTTTTTCATTTATTATTCCATTTCAATTGATTCATTGAAATCGATCACTATAACGACTGAATCCTTGACCTTATTCTTAAATTCTTGAGGATCGGCATTTACGATTGGAAATGTTTTATAATGGATTGGTACAACTGCTTTTGGCTTGATAAATTTTACTGCTTTAACTGCATCATTGATATCCATTGTGAAATTGCCGCCAATTGGAAGGAAGGCAAGGTCTATATGTTCATCTTCAAGCAGTTTCATGTCGTATGTAAGTCCAGTGTCTCCCGCATGATAAATCTTATTGTTGTTTACTTCAATGATAAACCCGCCTGGATTGCCACCCTCAATCATTCTCCCATCATCTGATATACCTGATCCATGAATGGCGTTTGTCATTTTTACCACCCCAAAATCAAATTTTGTCCTCCCACCCAGATGCATTGCATGAATTCTTGCCACCCCTTTTGAAGCAAAATATGCAGCTATTTCATGATTGGTTATCACTAATGCGCCTGTTTTTTTGGCAAGTGCCACCGTATCTCCTATGTGGTCACCATGCCCATGAGTTACAAAAATATGACTCAGCTCATTGATGTCGTCTACAGTGATATTACACAAGCCATTTCCAGTTATAAAAGGATCAATAATCGCCTTAAATTCTTTATCCTCCATCATTATTACGGAGTGTCCATAATATGTGATCTTCAATTTTTACCTCCTGTATGCCCTTTTTATAATAATACTACATTCAAGCTTTGATTATCAATCTAAAGAAACAAATAATATAAAGAATTAAAATATATAGTAAATATATAGTTTATTTTTTTCATTTTTAATCTTTTATTAATGTTTTATTAATTGATTTATTAAATTAATTTGGTATAATGTAGTGATTAATGAAATTAAAGATTAATCACGGAGGTAGCAATGAAGCTGCTATATAACGTGGGCTTGGATATTGGCTCTACTACAGTAAAAATAGTGGTGGTTGACAGCAACTACAATATTATTCACAAAGAATACAAAAGACACTATTCTGATGTCAGAAAAACTGTCGTTACGATAATTAAGAACGCTGAAGTGGTGTTGAAAAACCAGAGAATCAAAATAAACGTAACAGGATCCGGTGCGGTAGATATATCTAAGGCCTTAAATATTCCATTTGTTCAAGAGGTCGCAGCATCAACCGCTGCCATAGAGCAGAGGGTGCCCTACACAGATGTTGCCATAGAGTTAGGAGGAGAGGATGCTAAGATAACATATTTAAGCGGCCAATTGGAACAAAGAATGAACGGTACATGTGCAGGCGGAACAGGGGCTTTCATAGATCAGATGGCAATACTTTTAAAAACCGATGCCGAGGGATTAAATGAACTCTCTCAAAATCATCGAGTCATCTACCCAATAGCGTCTCGCTGTGGTGTTTTTGCAAAAACAGATATACAACCCCTTTTGAATGAAGGTGCAAGAAAAGAAGATATAGCTGCATCGGTATTTCAAGCCGTAGTCAATCAAACAATCAGCGGCCTGGCTCAAGGTAGAACTATTAAAGGGAATGTTGCATTTTTGGGTGGCCCTTTGTCCTTCTTGCCAGCATTAAGAAAAAGATTTGTGGAGACATTGAATCTTTCACCGGAACAAGCAATTTTCCCTGAAGACTCACACTATTTTGTTGCTCTAGGGGCTGCTATCACTGCTGAGGACACTAAAGAGACAGATTTCGAACACTATCTGAATCTTATCAACTCTATCAGCAATGATGATTTGATCAGAAAGAAGGAAGTTGATAGCCTTTTTGAATCCAATGAGGATTATGAAACTTTTAAAAAAAGACACAATCAATATAGTGTAAAGCGCGGAGACATCGAATCATACAAGGGCAGCGCTTTTCTAGGTATTGATGCAGGCTCGACCACAACCAAGGTTGCATTGATAGGTGATCAGAATCAGTTGCTATACTCCTTCTATACCAGCAATGAGGGAAGCCCTTTATTTTCTGTCATCAATGCATTGAAAGACTTATATGCAAAAATGAACAACGAAACGAAAATCGTCTATTCAGCGGTTACAGGCTACGGAGAGTATCTGATAAAATCTGCTCTTCAGGTTGACGTAGGCGAAATTGAAACCATAGCTCACTACAAAGCAGCGGATTATTTTCTGAAGGGTGTCGACTTTGTCATTGACATTGGCGGACAGGACATGAAAAGCTTAAAGATAAAAAATGGTGTCATTGATTCGATAATGCTAAATGAAGCCTGTTCATCCGGTTGTGGCTCATTTATTGAAACTTTCGCAAAATCACTGAACTTATCTGTTCAGGAATTTGCCAAACTAGCCGTAGAATCCAGACATCCAGTTGATTTAGGTACCAGATGCACCGTATTTATGAACTCAAAAGTCAAACAAGCCCAGAGAGAAGGCGCTACAGTCGGTGATATCTCTGCAGGTATTTCATATTCAGTTATCAAAAATGCCTTATTTAAAGTCATTCGTTTGAAATCAATTGACGACCTCGGTGAAAAGATTGTTGCTCAAGGCGGTACTTTTCTCAATGACTCGGTACTGAGAGCCTTTGAGCTCATTACTGAACGAGAAGTTGTCAGACCTGATATCGCCGGTATAATGGGTGCTTTTGGTGCTGCTCTCATCTGCAAAGAAAGATTTTCGGGTCAATACTCAACTCTATTGACTCCAGTTGCGCTAGACCATTTTTCCACTGAAACAACCATGGAAAGATGTGGATTGTGTGGTAATAATTGTCTCATGACTATCAGCAAGTTTAATGATGATAGGATATTCATCACAGGAAACCGTTGTGAAAAAGGTCCTGAAAGAATTTTGAATACTAAAGACGATGTAAAAAAAGTTGAAATACCAAACCTATACAACTATAAATACAAGCGAGTTTTTGACTACAAATCGTTACCAATGGATCAAGCTCATAGGGGATTGATTGGTATCCCTCGCGTGCTGAACATATATGAAGATTATCCCTTCTGGCATACATTTTTGACAGAACTGGGATTTAGAGTTGTTTTATCAGCTCATTCCACAAAAAAAATATATGAGTTGGGGATGGAGACCATACCATCGGAATCTGTTTGCTATCCAGGAAAGATTGCTCACGGACATATATCGGACCTAATCAACAAGAAAGTACAAAAGATTTTCTATCCCTGCGTTCCCTATACTGTCAAAGAGGATTCTGAAGCAGGCAATAATTACAATTGCCCTGTTGTTACATCTTATCCTGAGACTATTGGTGCCAATATGGATATCGCTGGCAAAGGAGTCGTTTTCTATAAGCCTTTTGTTAACCTTGATGAGCGGAAATCCTTAGTCATCAAGTTGTACCAGACTTTTATGGATGAGGGTGTAACAATGGCTGAAATCAAAACCTCAGTTGCTTCAGCCTATAAGGCACAGGCAAAGTATATGTCTGATATCAAGTTGGAAGGTGAACGTTCTATTGAATTCATCAATCAAAATGGTTTGTTAGGGATTGTATTGGCAGGCAGACCTTATCATATCGATCCTGAGATTAATCATGGCATACCTGAGATGATTAATTCTTATGGTTATGTTGTCATATCAGAAGATAGTATCGCACACCTTCAAAAGCCTTCTCGGCCTCTGAGGGTAGTCGATCAATGGACTTACCATACAAGACTCTATGCAGCAACTGAATTTGTTTCTAAAAGAAACGATATGGAACTGGTTCAACTAAATTCTTTTGGCTGTGGCCTGGATGCGGTCACAACCGACCAGGTGCATGATATATTGGTCAGAAACAATAAAATCTACACCCCTATTAAAATTGATGAAATAAACAATCTTGGAGCTGTCAGAATCAGGATTCGTTCTCTCTTGGCTGCAATGAAGGAAAGAAAAGAAAAAAACATAGTCGCAAAAGTATTACATGAAGAGAGTCCAAGAATCCTATTCACAAAAAAGATGAAGAAGAACTATACTATTCTTGCCCCTCAGATGTCTCCAATTCATTTTCAATTCTTTAAAACAGGAGCCATGAAATCAGACATAAATCTTGAAATCTTGCCTTCTGTTGATAAAGAAGCCGTGGATGAAGGCCTCAAGTGCGTCAACAATGATGCCTGTTATCCATCAATCATTACGACAGGCCAGATGATTAAAGCTTTGAAATCCGGGGAATACGATTTAAATAAGACTGCGTTGATGATGTCTCAGACGGGTGGAGGCTGTAGAGCTACAAACTATATTGCATTTATTAAAAAAGCCTTAAAAGATAATGGATACGACCATATACCTGTCATCTCCTTTTCAGCAGGATTTGAAAAACAACCAGGTTTTAGCATAACACCAAAATTGCTCCATAATCTTATGCTGGGAATGGTTTATGGTGATTTATTCATGAAGGTTCTCTACAAGACGCGCCCCTATGAAAAAATAAAGGGTTCTGCAAATAAACTTTATGATTATTGGGTAGAAAAATGCAATGAATCTATTTTAAGTGGTGGTATCGGTCATTTTAAAGAAACTATTAATGGCATTGTAACAGATTTTGACAATCTCGCGCTAGATGATACAGTAGTCAAACCCAAGGTAGGTGTCGTTGGTGAAATTTTGGTGAAATTTCATCCCACAGCCAACAACGACATTGTCGGTTTGCTGGAGGATGAAGGAGCAGAAGCTGTGGTTCCTGGACTGGTTGATTTCTTCCTTTACTCCGCATACAACCCTGTCATTAAGCACAATGACTACATTTTACGGAGTTTTAGAAATTATATCTTGGGAAATGTGGCGATTTACTCGATTGAGCTTTATCGCAATGAAATGAAGAAAGCATTGCTAAATAGCAAAAGATTCAGCCCACATCTACCTATCCAAATGTTGGCTGAAGGTGCCATAAAGCATTTATCGCTTGGAAATCAAACTGGAGAGGGTTGGCTTTTAACGGCAGAAATGGTCGAATTGATTGAAAGTGGCGTGGATAACATACTCTGTCTTCAGCCTTTTGCATGCCTTCCTAATCACATAACCGGAAAAGGAATGATACAAGCGCTAAAGAGAGCCTATCCATTTTCTAACATCACTCCAATAGATTACGATCCAGGCGCCAGCGAAGTCAATCAAATCAACCGAATCAAACTAATGTTAACTACAGCAAACAAAACCCTGGACAATAGAGGTAAGTTGTCAAAAAAAGCGATGAATATCGAAGCTGTATGAATATGACAAAAGATAACTGCTGTGACGCTTTGACACAGCAGTTATCTTTTGTTAAAATGATTATCAACCGCCACCTTTTAAAAAGGAAATCATGAGTTTCTTGATGAATTGATCTTGGATATCTTCTCTCACGCTTATTGTGAGCTTAACGGATGTCAAGTCAAAAGTCTTGAATTGACGTCTTTCTTCTTCCCCTACAAACACCCCCCAGCCATCACCTTGAAAGAAACTTTCTTCTGTTTTTGATCCAATATTTGAAAAGTAATCGATAAATTCCTCTCTTTTAAAAGAGTTGTACGTTTTTTCAATTCTATTATATTTCATTTACTTGTTGGATAACTCTAATATTTTTTCCCATACCAGTTCCCTATTCAATTTATTGATAGAGGAGAATGGGATTATTTTATTGCTATCCGTCAGACCTAATGTTTTTTTAATATCTGCTATATTTTTTTGCCTTTTCCCTCTTGAAATCTTATCCGCTTTGGTCGCCAGAATATAATAATCACATCCAAAATGCGTAATCCACCGGAACATATCCACATCATTCTGACCGGGAACATGACGAATATCAATCAACAGCATAATTCCCTTTAGCTGTTTTCTGTTTAACAGAAATGACTCCATCAATCTGCCCCATCTTTCCCTTTCTCTTTTTGAGGCTTTTGCATAACCGTAGCCAGGCAAATCTACAAGCATATTGCTTTCGTTCACTGCATAAAAATTAATTGTCTGTGTCTTACCCGGTTGGCCGCTGGTACGAGCGTAATTCTTTCTGTTAATCAAAGTGTTCAGCAAAGTGGATTTTCCAACGTTTGACCTTCCAGCAAAAGCGATTTCCGGGAAAACCGTATCGGGATATTGGGATGCATTTCCTGCAGTCATCATAAGTTCAACCGATTTTATAATCAATTCAATCTCCTTTTACCAATGCATGATTCAGTACTTCATCCATATTTTCCACAAATACCAACTCCACTACCTTTTTAATACTAGTAGGTAATTTAGCTGCATCTTTTTCATTTTCTTTTGGTAGGATTACTTTTTTTATCCCTGCCCTTTTAGCTGCAAGTACCTTTTCCTTAACACCACCGATTGGTAAGACCCTACCCCTAAGAGTAATCTCGCCCGTCATGGCTACATCTCTTCTGACCGGCCTATTTGTAAGAGCTGACACAACTGCAGTAGCCATTGTTATACCCGCAGACGGTCCATCTTTTGGAATAGCACCTTCAGGAACGTGTATGTGAATGTCATTCTTTTTATAAAACTCCTCATCTACACCCAATGCTTCCATATGGGCTCTGATATAACTGAGTCCTGCCTGTGCTGATTCTTTCATCACATCCCCCAATTGACCAGTCAGTTGAATTTTACCTTCTCCATTCATAAGGTTCACTTCAATAAATAATGTTTCACCGCCCACGACCGTCCATGCAAGTCCTGTAGCAACACCAACCTCATCATTGATATTGGCCGCATCGTATCTGAATCTAGGTATTCCCAGATACTTTTCCAGATTTTTTTGTGTTATGGTGACAGATTTTAAGTCCTGTTCAATAATCCTGACTGCAGATTTTCTGATTAAGCTGCCTATTTTTCTTTCTAGGCTTCTAACGCCAGATTCTCTTGTGTATTTTTGTATTATGCCAATTAATGTGTTTTCTGATATTCGAACCTGCTCATTGGTCAAATTATGCTCTTCCAATTGTTTTGGCAATAAATATCTGTTCCCTATTTCCAGTTTTTCTTCATCTGTGTATCCAGATACCTCTATAATCTCCATCCTGTCAAGCAATGGTCTTGGTATGGTGGAAGTCGTGTTAGCAGTTGTTATAAACATGACTCTTGATAAGTCAAATGACGTCTCCAAATAATGATCTGTAAAAGTATTATTCTGTTCAGGATCTAAAACCTCTAGCAATGCAGAAGCCGGATCTCCCCTGAAATCGCTAGCCAGCTTATCAATCTCATCAAACAAGAACACCGGATTATTTGATTTGGCTTTTGTAATGTTCGTTATGATCCTTCCGGGGATGGCTCCAATGTAGGTTCTTCTATGTCCTCTTATTTCAGCTTCATCTCTTACGCCACCCAATGACATCCTAATAAATTTTCGATCAAGAGCTCTTGCGATGGACTTAGCGATTGAAGTCTTTCCGACTCCTGGGGGACCCACCAAACAAATTATCGGACTTTTCATTCTGGCATTGAGTTGTCTAACGGCTAGAAATTCAAGAATTCTTTCTTTGACGTCTTCCAATCCATAGTGGTCTTCTTCCAGTACCTTGCGAGCGAAAGAAATGTCCTTATTATCTTTTGTGGATTTATTCCATGGCAAATCAATCAACCAATCCAAGTAAGTCCTGATGACGCCTGCTTCAGGTGAAGACATGTTGATTTTTATCAATCTTTCAGCTTCTTTTTCAGCTTTTTCTCTTGCTTCCTTAGGCATTTTGGCTTTTTTGATCTTTTCAAAATATTCTTCAACCTCGCTGATGATGTCAGAATCCTCGCCAAGTTCTTTTTGTATCGCTTTCATCTGCTCTTTTAGGTAATATTCTTTTTGGAATTGGTTGATTTGTTTATGCACTCTTTGACTAATTGATTCTTCCAATTCTATGACTTTTATTTCCTGACTAATCAAAACCTCAAGTTTTTCCAACCTTTCGAAAGGATTCAATGTCTCCAGCAGGTCTTGTTTTTGAGCTGGTTTGAGGAAAATATATGAGATAATGATGTCTGTCAGTCGTTCCGGATTTTCGATTTCGCTGACTGACATTATAGCATCATCCGGAATCTTAGTATTGATTGTGCAATAATCCTCGAAAGAATCTTTGAGCACTCTCATCATAGCATCAGTCTTTTCATCAATCGATAAGCTATCTTCTTCATAATTGTATTCTTCTATGGCAACTTTTATATAGGCGTCTTCGTCTTCGAGGACTTCTATTATCCTTCCTCTTGTCAATCCCTCAACCAATACTCTAATATTGTCTCCAGGCATTTTCAACATTTGCTTGACCTTGCAAACCACTCCAAAGTTGTAGTAGTCGTCAAGTTCTGGTTCGTTTATATTTGCATCTTTTTGTGCCGTCAGAAAAATCATGGAATCCTTAATCATAGACTCTTCCAAAGCATTGATGGATTTTTCTCTCCCCACATCAAAATGAATTACCATCCCTGGGAATATATGCATACCTCTTAAAGGAATCAAGGGTAATGTTCTTTTATTAACTGTATAACTTACTGTCATATTCATCGACTCCAATCCAATTATTTTTTGCATTGTCATTGTATCAGTATTTTCCAGCCAAATCAACTGAAAAAATGCCTTGTTTCAGGCATTTTTCAAAATGTTCTCATCATTATTGTTGTTTCTCTTCTTCGTTTTTGAATTTAGTACCAATGTTGGCTCAATTTTATTTAGTATGGTTTCCCTGGTTATTATACACTTTTCTATGTCGTTTCTGGAAGGAATCTCATACATGATCTCTGTCATGACCTTCTCTAAAATTCCTCTTAAGCCTCTAGCCCCTGTTTTAATCTCCATTGCTTGCTTGGCAATAGCATCCAAAGCACCTTTTTCAATCTCAAGCTCCACGCCATCAATCCTGAACAGTTCCTTATATTGATCCAATAGACTGTTTTTAGTTGATGTCATAATTTGAATCAATGCTTCCTCATCCAATTCTCCCAAAGTCACAATCATAGGCATTCTACCAACAAACTCTGGAATCAATCCATATCTCAACAAATCTTGGGGTTCAACATGGGCAATCATCTCGCTAAATGACTTTTCTTTATTCTTACTTACATCTGAGCCAAATCCCATTGCTTTTTTCCCGATTCTTTTTTGTATGATCTTATCCAAACCATCAAAAGCACCACCAAGAATAAATAGAATATTTGTTGTATCAATCTGAATGAATTCCTGGTGTGGATGTTTTCTCCCCCCCTGAGGAGGTACATTCGCCACAGTGCCTTCAAGAATTTTCAACAATGCCTGTTGAACACCCTCACCGCTGACATCTCTTGTGATGGAAGGATTATCGCCTCTTCTGGCAATCTTATCGATTTCATCAATATAGATGATTCCTCTCTCGGCTGTCTCAATATTATAATCTGCTGCCTGAATAAGTCTCAAAATTATATTTTCAACATCTTCTCCAACATATCCAGCTTCAGTCAAAGAGGTTGCATCAGCAATAGCAAACGGCACTTTTAACATTTTGGCCAATATCTGAGCCATGTAAGTTTTGCCACAGCCAGTTGGTCCGAGTACCAAAATGTTGGTCTTGTGTAACTCTACACCTTTGCCCTTTTTAGTTTTGTTAATTCTCTTATAGTGGTTATAGACAGCAACAGCCAAAGCTTTTTTAGCTTCATCTTGTTTTATTACATATTTATCTAAAAATTCTTTGATTTCTTTTGGTTTTGGAAGATTGTTAAACTCTTCATCCTCTAGAAAATCAATTTCCTCATCAATGATCTCTTTGCACAACTCTACACATTCATTACAGATGTAAACATTTGGTCCGGCTATCAATCTTTTTACCTGATCCTGCGTCTTCCCGCAAAATGAACATCTAAGCTGCTTGTCATCAGTTTTTGTCATGACAGCACTCTCCTATTTTCTTGTTATAACCTCATCAATCAGTCCATAAATCTTAGCTTCTTCAGCTGTCATGAAATGATCCCTTTCCGTATCCCTTGAAACTCTTTCTATTGACTGTCCTGTGTTCTCTGCAAGAATTCGATTCAAATCAGCTTTCATTTTCAGTATTCTTCTTGCTTGGATTTCTATGTCTGTTGCCTGACCTTGTGATCCACCGGATGGTTGATGTATCATTATTTCTGCATTTGGTAAGGCAAATCTTTTACCATTCTTGCCTGCTGCAAGTAAAAAGGCGCCCATGCTTGCTGCCATTCCAATGCAGATGGTGGAAACATCGGGTTTTATGTATTGCATCGTATCATATATAGCAAATCCGGATGTAATTGATCCTCCCGGGCTGTTGATGTAAATCTGAATGTCTTTGTCTGGATCTTCCGCTTCCAGAAACAACAATTGTGCTACTATAAGGCTAGCAGTAACATCATTTACCTGCTCACCTAAAAATATTATTCGTTCTTTTAACAGTCTTGAGTAGATATCATAAGATCTCTCTCCTCTTCCTGTCTGTTCAATTACATAAGGTATCAATGGCATTTAATGCACCTCCGTTAGTTTATTGTTAGTTTCGTCCTTCGTTTCTTCTTTTTTATCAACTAATTTAACATTTGCGGCAATATACTCAATTGCTTTTCTTCTTTGTATATTACCTTTAAGATATTCTAGGCTTTGTTCCTTAAGATTTTCTTTAAATTCTTTTAATTTGTCTTCTCCCTCTATTCTATATGATTTGGCTAATTTTTCAAGCTCTGAATCGATCTCTTCATCACTAATGTCAAAAGTGTGTTCGGATGTCAATTTTTCAATCACCAGTTCTGACTTAGCACTCACTAAAGCTTGAGGTCTTATGCTGTCTCTTAACCCGTTCATGTTGGAACCAATCATCTTATAATAATCCTCTACATTGATTCCCTGCATACTCATCTGTTGTTCAAAATTCTTAATCTGATAATCTATTTCTTTTTCTACTAAAACATCTGGAACCTCTACCTGACTTGCTTCTACATAAGCCACCACAGATGCGTTTTGTCTTGCAATCCGCTCACTGTCATCAGCCTTCTTTATCATGTTTTCTTTTGTGTCAGCTCTGAGTTCTTCCAGAGAGTCAAATTCACTTACATCTTTGGCAAACTCATCATCCAATTCAGGCAACTCCTTTGCTTTGATTTCATTGATTTTTACTTTAAATACTACCTCTTTGCCGGCCAAATCCGGGGAATGATAATCTTCAGGGAATGTGAGATTGATTTCCACATTTTCACCCAGGTTTTTCCCAATTAGTCCATCCTCAAAACCCGGTATGAATGAATTCGATCCTATTTCTAATGAATGCTGCTCAGCAGTTCCTCCTTCGAATTGCTCATCACCTGAAAAACCGGTATAATCAATGATGACCGTATCTCCTGCTTCAATTGGTCTATCCTCTATGTTAATCACCCTCGCATTCTGAGCTTGCATATTCTTCAAAGCCTCATCGACATCCTCTTCGGATACTTCATAGACTATTTTTTCAACTTCTATGGTTTTGATATCAGGAAGTACAATGTCTGGAATTACTTCAATTTTGGCGGAAATAACAATGTCTTTATCCTCTTCAAATTCACTAATGTCAATTTTGGGTTTATCAATCGGATCCAATGCCAATTCTGTCAGAGCAGCTTCGTACGCATCTGGCAATGCAATATCCAATGCATCATCATAGAAAACACCCTTGCCATAATTCAATTCGATTATTTTTCTTGGAGCTTTTCCTTTTCTGAAACCTGGGATATTGATTTTTCCCCTCATTTTAAGATAAGCCTTTTGAACACTTTCTTCAAACTTATCCTGTGGTATCTCAAATTCTATTGAAACAATGTTCTTTTCTTTACCAATCACCTTGGCCATTTAGTTCCTCCTTACATCTAAGCACTGCTTAATTATTGATTTTATAGATTCTCAACTGAGTATAATCACTAACATTAGAAACAAACTTACCCAGTAAGTCAT
>LGGM01000154.1 GCA_001509345.1 Clostridiales bacterium 38_11 | reverse complement strand
GCAAAGCAGAAGAAAAAAAGGGGAGTTGAAGTTACCGATTTTCATGCGACTACCACCACCTTTCTGGCAGCAATCCATAGTCCCCAAGATAATTAAGAACTGAAAATGAAAACTGATCTAGAATCTCACTAATATGATAACAAAATATTGCTCAAAAAGCGAAGTGTATCGGGAAGTGTCTCGAGAATATCGATTACTGCTATTCTAGCTTCCCCATATTTCAAAGTCAGCGGATCCTGCAAGAATCCTCTCGTATGTTGGTATCGCTAACTCATATACGTTATTGTTTCTTCGAGTTCGGTTTGACACTTTTTCTATGTCAAAGCCAGGCTGAGCGACTACAATTCTATAACGCCATTTGTTAACACGAAAATGGTTCGCGATATCCTCTAATAACTGCTGGTTACCAAGAATGAGCTTTGATTTTCCTCCCAGTCTCTCTCTTAATCTTTCAAATATCAATTCTGAATATACCCAGTGAATGCTTCTCATAGCTTGGGTAAAAACAATATCACAGTCTCTTTTTCGGCAGCCAGGCTTTGAGGTACTTGAGGGCTTACAATGTATGTAATGGATAAAATGCTCTGCTCCTTGAATCCAGATTATATCGGCTATTTCATGGGCCCCATCATCAAGTATTAGTACATCTGATCCTCCACTAAACTCAGCTTTAATATACTCTATAGCTTGATTTATTACAGGTAATTTCTTGGGATTGGGTTTTGGATTATATGCTTCGGCCATTATATTACAGTTTCTCCAGTTCTTCTTAACCCACAATCTGTCCGGCAAATCCTCAATAGAACTATTAGGTGTTATTTTAGTTCTTCCTTCAATAATATACCCTTTTGGCATTATTAAAGTGGGTGGATAATCATTTAAGATTCTCTCCAGACTTTTAGTGGAAGCGTTGTTTTGATTCTTAACCAAAGTAACTTTTATTTCCTTATCTGAGTTGACTGTCCATAACGGAGTATTGTCGAAATTCATATTTATCTGACAAGAAAATGATTCAATATGTAAATCACATATCAAATTACCATTGGTTTTATCAAAAGAGCGAGGTTCTATATTTGGCACAACATTTGTATAGACTTTATCTCCTCTAATACTTATCGAAAGAAGATTGGCTTTGAAAAATGAATCATCCGGTATTATTGAAGCTGGAATTTCATCAAGCATAGCTATCGGAGTCGAACTAGCAAGAAAAGACAACCCAGGTAATGTCGATTGATCAGCACTTGACGTAAGTAAATCGGCTATGATATCACACCATGACTGATATTCATCCAATGTACCTCTTTTCATAGCCCATACTCTACCTTTCTTAGTTGCTATGCCCCATGTCTTCTCTTCTCCCATTTGCATGAGCGCATGGCCAACTGCAAAAACCCTCCCCTCAGAATTCCTAATTGTATCTTGAACGCTGCTACCCATAAATGTCTTGTACGAAGGATGGCTCGAACCGGGCATTACAGCATTTTTCATACCAACCATTAGATAGTTTTCTTTATCAAACTGTGATAATGCTTTATATAGTTTCGAATGACAAATGTTCTTAATATCGCCATTATATAAACTATCAGAGAACGCACCTAAGGCTTCTTTGCTTGAGGTCAATTCAAAGAGAAGATTCTTTTCAGGTATATGATAGAGAACATGAATATCCAAATAATTATCAATACAAATGTCTCCATTAGCCCACTCAATTGGTTTATCTATTTCTGTAATAATTACAAGCGGCGTGTTAATTCCCTGCTGCGAGATATATGAGATTCTGTAAGGAGATGCGTTCTTTACGGTGAAATTCGTATCAAAATGAAAGTTATCTTCAACATCATATATAATTGAACTAAAATAAATATTCAGATCAGGCAGAACAAAATCAGAATCACCTATTAGCGCTGATCTGTAATAACGTGCTTTTCTCATGCTCTCATCAATCAGTTGAGGGACAACCTTTGCCCAGGTTTCATCTGAATTATATAAGCGGTAAACTTCACCGCGTACTTCATCCGTGTTCGCAACTAGAATTGCATTACCTGATTGTTCAGTAGGTTGCCGGGAAATCCTTCCAAGAAACTGGATTGTATAGGGTATGGATTTTGGCGTGCTATGAAATACTGCAATTTTCAATAGCGGTATATCTAACCCTTCACTAACCATGCCGACACTAATTAACCCGTCAAGTTTCCTCTCTTTGACCTTATTAATCACGCACTTATTTTCCTTATCATTTCTATCCGAATGAACAATGTCCACTTTGAGCCCGGATGAATTATATCTATCTAGCAGTTGTTTCGCATGAATAATCCTGTCAGTTCTAATCATTAGTGAAACAGGATTTCGAGACTTTTCTTCATCAAAGGCTTTTTTCGCAGCTTCAATGAGTATTGAATCACTATCATAATCGCTTGTTCCAGCTCGAACACCTGCAAAATCAATTGGTCTCAATATGTTATCGTCAAAAGCTTGTCTTAGCGAATAGTGATAAGTCAACTTTGCTTCCATAGCTTTCCGGTCACGGCGAAATGGGGTTGCAGTCAGAAAGATCCTTCTAACGTT
>LGGM01000153.1 GCA_001509345.1 Clostridiales bacterium 38_11 | reverse complement strand
ATTGGTTTTTCTCTACTGCTTTTACTAGCTCTGCTTCGTCCTCTTTTACCTTTTCTCCCAAAGCCTGAACTACATTCCATACACCGCCATGGCTGATACTTTGTCCGCTTAATTCTGTTACATTATCAGCAGCATTTCGATAGGATACTATGCTTGCATTCTCCATTATTCTCTCTGCTGCGTATACCGGAACATCCGGACGGCGATTCCGGAAACATCCGGACACGAAACCGGAGGCATCCGGACACTTTGCCGGCTAATTTGATTGTAAAATAACTGCTGCATTTCAGCAACAAAAATTATTATTATTTAGAATTCATTTACATACTGCATTTTCTTAGCAGCCATAATTTCTCTCATAGAGATTTTAGAATCAAGCGCTAGGATATACGAATTATGAATGATCCTATCCATTATTGCATCAGCAATAGTAGGATCAGGAAATAGTTCATACCATTGACTATGATCTATTTGCCCGGACAGGATTGTAGAACCTCTATTATATCGAGATTCTGCAATCTCAAGGATGTCACGGCTTTCTTCCAAGGAATATGACTTTAACCCAATATCATCAAGTATCAGAAGACGAATGTGTTGAAGACCTCTCATGAATTTTGAGTATTGATTGTGTGCCTTTGCATCCTGGATTTCCAGAAGCAGCTCAGGAATTCTGTAATACTTTACGGTATAACCTTTCCTGCAGGCATTACTGCCAAAAGCACAGATAAGATAAGTCTTCCCACTGCCGGTTTTTCCGGTAGTAATAATGTTAAGTGATTTATCAATGAAGTCACAGCTTGTAAGCTCATGGATTGATTGCTTATCGATTGTTCTGTTCGATGAGTACTCTATGTCCTCGACGCAAGCATTTAAGCCAAGGTTGGCATTTCTCAGCAATCGTTTTATCTTGGAGTTCTTCTTGTCCATCCATTCTTTTTCAACCATAAGACCAAGTCGGTCTTCAAAAGATAATTCCAGATCCGCTGGATTTGGCTCGCTTAATATCTGAGCCATAGCTTTAAGTTTCATATCCTTGAGTTTCTCGATTGTTTGATTGTTAAGCATTTGTTCTACCTCCGGCATAGGTTTTAGCTCCACGTAAATTACTGTTGGATACTATTTTTTCACTTTCGGAGGAGGATTCTTTCAAAGCCATTTGTTTGAGTATTATACTGAAGTACTTGTAGTTGCAGGTTCTCTTATCGATTGCTTCCTTGCTTGCTGCTTCTACCGTTTCAGCAGGATAACTTGTAGAAAGTCGCATAATACCCATACAGGCGCGATAGGTTTGTACCGGATATTCTCTGCTATCGAGTATGCTGGCAATCAGATGTTTTGTATAAGGTCCGATTTTTTCAGCCCAAGCCAAATATCTTTCGGAGCTCCATCCCGTAACTACTTTATGTGATTCCGGCATATGCTCCGGCAGCGTCATATACCGTTTATATGTATTAAAGTTTCTTGGGTGAGCTGCAGCCCTTACGCCATCTACAAATATCTCTATGACTGAAACAGTTGCTCGAATTCTTGATGCTTTGCCGATATTAGAATAATGAACACTGTAGAAGAACCCTTCATATTCAACATGATAGTTGAAGGCTATTTTAGCATCCTTCCAGTCTGCATACTCATAGCGGGTAGCTGGTAAAGGCATAAGCGCCGGCTTATCAATCGCGTCAAAAGATGATAATCGGTTGCCTTCCATCTTTTGAAAAGGTCTATTGATAAATTTATGGAGTTCAGTCTTTATTGCTTGGTTAATCTCAAATATGCTGAAGAACTGGTAATTCCTCAAGGCTGCAATGATACGCCTGGAAATATTCCCTACCATGTTCTCATCAGCGGCTTTATCCTTAGGCTTTCTTGGTCTGGCTGGAACCAAGGTTGTTCCATAATGTCTGGCCAGTTCAGTATAGCTTGTATTTAATTGAGGATCTACCAAGTCTGGTGTTTTAACGGCAGTCTTTGTGTTATCCGGAATCGTAACCCTCGGTACGCCACCAAAGTGTTCAAACGCTCTTACATGAGCATCAACCCAGTTTGGCAGCTTCATATCACCATAGGCATAAGCAAATGGATATGCGGAAGCCGGAAGGACCGACACGAATATGTATGCCTGTTTTGCTTCACCGGAGGAAGGTTCAATGTATGCGATTGTACTTCCAGCCCAATCAACCTGCATCTCCTCTCCGGCTTTATGTTCAATATGCATTGAGATCTGGTTGATTTTCTTGAAGTTCCTATATCGTTCGCAGAACTGGGTATACATTAAACCATTAGGGGTATCGCGTTTATACTCTTCCCAGAGAAGCATTAGAGTAACATTCTTCTTTTTCATTTCACTGAAGACATAGTTCAGATTCGGCTCTATTGCTTTATTACGAGTTTCTACTGGGGGATAAATCAATGATACAAGCTCTTTGTCACTGAGATCACATGGCCAAGAGATGTTTGCATTCTGAGCTCGTTTGAGCGCATCATCCACCGTTGATTTTCCACAATTGCATGATGCAGCGATATCTCTTAATGATAACCCAACATCAAATTTTAACCTGAGTATTTCTCTGACTTT
>LGGM01000152.1 GCA_001509345.1 Clostridiales bacterium 38_11 | reverse complement strand
TTTCGGTCTTTCATTTTTCATTCCTCCTTATTGTTTTTGTTCAATAAAATATCTTTATGTTTCTATATAAAACGTCTCAGGTCCATTTCGTTGTCAATCATACACATCCCTCCATCAATTCTTACCGGCTAATCGGTTAACTTGCCCTAGTTTCTTTCATTGTATTGATAAATATTGTCGATATATTTGGATCAAACTGACTGCCTGCTTTTGCTTCTATTTCATTTAGAGCAGCAGCTTCTGTCATTTTCTTCTTGAATGGTCTGTCATTTATCATGGCATCATAGGCATCTATGATAGAAAATATTCTGACAACTTTAGGGATTTCCTCTTCTTTGAACAGTCCTGGGTAACCAGATCCGTCCCATTTCTCGTGATGCAGAAGAATTAGCTCATCTATTGCAATGGATTCCCTTGATTCTTTGATGATATTGTAGCCTATCTCACTATGACGTTTCATGTCTTCCCATTCCTCTTGGTTCAAAGACTCGGTCTTCTGCAAAATTTCAGCTGGAATGCCTATCTTGCCTATATCATGAAATTCACACAATAGCATCAACTCTTCTTTTTCTATATCGGTCAGATTTAGCTTCTCTTCTATTTTCATAGCGATTGCTTTAAGCCTATCATAATGCGCTTTTGTTTCAAATGTGATTTTCTCTAGCCGCTTTTTCAAGTAGTTGATCATTTCCAGTTTGGCTTCCTTGCCTTCTTTCAACTTTAGAAAGTACATTCTGTTCTCAGCCAGTTTCAAGAGTCTGTTGATATCCTCTTCCTCTGTTGTTTTAGTGGCTGATCCGAAGCTGATGCTGACATTGATGAAATCCAGAGGGTTCTGTTTGAATGCAGTTTTCATTCTTTCAACTATTTTCGTAACCGTTTCTTCATTTGTGTTGGGTAGTAGAATCATAAACTCATCTCCGCCAACGCGACTGACAATATCTTCCTTTCTGGATGCGTCCTTGATGATTTCAGCTACCTTTTTTAGGGCTTTGTCCCCCATCTCATGTCCGAACGCGTCATTTATAAGTTTTAATCCGTTAAGATCTCCCATGACCACGCTCAATGGAAGCTGTCTGATTGTATCCAATCTTAAAAGCTCTTCCTCAAAGAATGCCTTATCATAAAGGCCTGTCAAACTGTCCTTAAAATACTTCCCTGATTTCTCTTCAAACGCATAGAGATTATCCTCATATGATTGACTGTCTTTCCTTTGCTTTTCTGCAGATTTCTTTAGGCTTGTGATATCAGTATAGAATAGGATAAGATAGTCCCTGTCGTCACTGAATATATTGACGATGTACGTTCTGTCCAGCTCTTCTATATATTTCTCATACTTTCTTCTGGTACCTGGTATCATATTGTAGTAGAAATCCTGGAGTCCAAATATGTCTTTACGTTCCACCATAATCTTGGATATCTTTTCACCGATAAGTGTTTCTGATTTGATACCTGCAACCGTCCTGAAATTTTCACTGGTGTTAACTAAAACATAGTCGTTGAATTTCCCCTGATGGTTAAAAACCGCTTTAAACTGAATAAAAAAATCAAATCTTGAAGGATATTCCATAGCCTCACTTCCCTCCAGTTGTATTTTGAGAGTGCTTATGCTTATTATATACAACATGAATTACATTTCAATTACATAAGAGATAAAATAAGGCAAAAAAAAAAGAAAACCGCTATCAGTTTATCCAAAGATCGGATTTCTTTCATGAGAAGAATGTCTCAAAATCTGTCCCTTTCTCTAATAATATTTTCAGTGACACACTCATAGTATAAATGTTGTGTCTACTCATTTGTTAATCACCTTCTAATTTATTCTTCTAAGGATAATCTTGCAGCCTTTGTCGCATGGATTTTGGTCGTGTCAAAAATAGGTAAGACCGTATCGTTTTGGTTGATTAGCAACCCTATTTCTGTACAGCCTAGTATTACGCCTTGTGCGCCTTGTTTTCTTAGATTTTCTATGATGCCTCGAAACTTCTCTTTTGAAGTTTTTGAAATAATACCCAAACATAACTCATTAAATATTACATTGTTTATTGCTTCAATACCCTGTTCATCAGGAATAAGCACCTCAATTCCGGCACTTTCTAGTTTTGCTTTATAAAAATCCTGGGTCATCGTGTATTTGGTTCCTAGCAACGCTACTTTAGTAATATTTTGGATTCTTAACTCAGATGCAGTTGTTTCAGCAATATGGATTATCGGGATATTGATCTTCCTCTGGATTTGCGGAGCCACCTTGTGCATGGTATTGGTACAGATCACAATAAAATCCGCCCCTGCATTTTCTAGATTTTTAGCGACAGCAGACAAAATATCTGCGCTTTTTTCCCAATCACCATTAGATTGATACTCCTCGATTTCAGCAAAATCCACACTATATAATAGAATTTTTGCCGAGTGCAGTCCCCCCAATTCCTTGTTGATGAATTTGTTTATTATCTGGTAGTATGTCACTGTACTTTCCCAGCTCATTCCACCAATCAATCCTATAGTTTTCATGATATGGACTAATTAACCATAAGCCATATGCCCAAAACTAAGAACAGCAGTGCCCATATGTAGAAAAATATTTCTGTTCCCTTG
>LGGM01000007.1 GCA_001509345.1 Clostridiales bacterium 38_11 | reverse complement strand
GTAAAAGAAATACAGTATGCTATTGTTATTTTAAGTCAATGATAATATAATATGTTTTGAAATCATCAAGTGAGGAGAGTGTCATGGATATTTCAATCGTTTTAGCAGCCGGAGAAGGCACCAGAATGAAATCCAAAATACCAAAGGTGCTTCATAAGATATGTGGCAAGGAAATCATCAAGTATGTCATAGAGGCATCGCATCGTGCTAATATTGAGAAATGCATTCTTATTTTGGGTCATGGAAGGGAAGAGGTTATACAATCTCTGATAGAGTATAATGTCCTATTTGAAAACCAACCAATGGGGGAGAGCTTTCCATACGGGACAGGTTTTGCGGTAATGCAGGGAGTGCGTCACGTTAATGATGATGATACTGTATTAATACTTAACGGTGATGTACCTTTGATTAGTAGCCACACTTTAAAAGCTTTTATAGATTTTCACAAAAAGGAAAAAGCATCAATTTCTGTCATGACTGCCATTTTTCATAATCCTCATGGCTATGGCAGGATTGTAAGGAAAAAAACAGGAGAAGTGATAGGCATCGTTGAAGAAAAGGATGCTTCAGAGCATGAAAAAACTATCAAGGAAGTTAATTCAGGAATCTATTGCTTTTCTGGAAAAGAACTGAAAACAGCATTAAAAAGGCTGGATACCAACAATTCTCAGAACGAGTACTATATTACAGATGCTGTGGGATTATTGAAAAAAGATGGGAAAAAGGTGTGTGGTTTCAGAATAGATGATATGATGGAAATCAGCGGCATAAATGATCGATACCAGCAGTATCAACTGAATCACTATAAACAGCTTGAAATCAACAAAAATCACATGATGAACGGAGTTACGATTATAGATTCGCACAATACCTACATAGATGATAGCGTGATGATTGAAAAAGATGTTATAATATATCCGGGAACAATATTGCAAGGAACTACTTTTATCTCGGAAGATTGCATCATTGGTCCAAATGCAACTATAGTTGATTGCAAAGTTGGCCAAGGTACAATTATAGAGCAGTCTAAACTAATAGATTCTGTTGTTGGTAAAAGCTCGAGCATAGGACCATTTGCTTATCTTAGACCGAAATCCATCATAGGTGACCATGTTAAGATTGGTGATTTTGTGGAGGTAAAAAACACAACCATCGGGAATGGCTCAAAAGCATCCCACCTTGCATACCTTGGTGATGGAGAAGTAGGAGACAATGTCAATATTGGATGCGGTGTTATTTTTGTGAACTATGATGGAATGCAAAAGCAGTCAACAAAAATAGGTGATAATGCTTTCATAGGTAGCAATTCTAATCTGGTTGCTCCTGTCACAATAGAAAAAGGTGCTTACATCGCATGTGGTTCCACCATAACAGATGACGTGGGTGAGGGCATGTTGGCGATAGCAAGAGCAAGACAAGTCAACAAAGAGAAAAAATAGTTTAGGAGGGTTTTAATGCTTTCGAAATATTCAGAAATAAAGATTTTCTCCGGAAACGCCAATGTACCACTGGCAGAAAAAGTAAGCGCTGAGTTGGGTATTAAACTTGGCGATGCAGAGGTGACTAGATTCAGCGATGGTGAAGTTGCTATGTATATCAAAGAATCAGTAAGGGGTGCTGATGTATATGTTATCCAACCAACATGCAAGCCTGTAAATGACAGCCTGATGGAACTTCTGATTTTTATTGATGCCCTGAAAAGAGCGTCAGCCGGCAGAATCAATGCGGTCATTCCTTATTATGGTTATGCCAGACAAGATAGAAAAACCAGGGCGAGAGATCCAATAACATCAAAGCTTGTGGCGGATATGATTACAGCTGCCGGAGCTAATAGAGTCGTCACAATAGATCTTCATGCAGGTCAGATTCAGGGATATTTTGATATGCCTGTCGACCAACTGATAGGAGGACCAATCCTGGCCCGATATATCAAGCCATTTGTCAAGCCAAATACAGTAGTGGTTTCTCCGGATGTTGGCGGTGTTTTAAGGGCACGAAACTTTGCGGCTTTATTGGACCTGCCACTTGCTATTATAGAAAAGAGAAGACAAAAGGCCAACGTCTCAGAGGTCATGAATGTTGTTGGTGATATAAAGGGAAAAGACGTGATTTTGGTGGACGATATTGTGGACACAGCCGGATCATTAACGAAAGCAGCAAAGGTGCTTAAGGATTTCGGAGCCGAGGACGTATATGCATGTGTCACTCACGGAGTATTATCAGGTCCTGCAATTGATAGAATTGAAAACTCGGTAATTGAAAAATTGATTATCACAGATACAATTCCATTACCTGAAGGACTAGATTTAAAAAAGATAGAAGTAATAAGCGTTGCACCTCTTATAGCGGAGGCCATCAAGAGAATATCAGAAAATCGGTCCGTAAGCAAATTGTTTGAATGAAGAGGTAACGAATGTACTTGATAGTAGGATTGGGAAATCCAGGAAAACAATATGCAGGAACTCGCCATAACATAGGATTTGAAACGGTCGATTGTATTTGCTTTAAAAAAGGTGTCAAGCTTGATAAGGCTAAGTTCAATGCCATTTATGGTGAATTTAGGTTAGCTGGACACAGGGTCTTAATGGCAAAACCATTGACTTATATGAATAAAAGTGGTAATGCTGTTATGGATATAGCAAGATATTACAAGATAGAAACTAGAAATATCATAGTCATCTTTGATGATGTAGATCTGGAACAGGGTAAACTGAGAATAAGACCAAATGGTAGCGCAGGAACGCATAATGGTATGAAATCAATTATTTTCCAACTGCAATCTGAAGATTTTCCAAGAATCAGAATTGGTATTGGAAAACCATTAAATATGGATCTTGCTGATTATGTTTTGCAGAGATTCTCCCCAGAGGAGACTGATTTGATTAAGGATGTAGCGATTGCGGCATCAAAAGCTGTTGATGAGATTATCCTAAATGGGGTCGATTCGGCAATGAACAAATATAATATCAGATAGATGGGTAAAACAAACAAGGGCTCGGGTACAAATATCCGGGCATAAATGTATGTAATATTGTATTGAGATAGATTGGAGTTCAAATGGGAAAACTTTATTTTAACAACATCGTAAAAACTAATGAATATCAGGAAATCGCCCAATCAATCAACAGTAGGCATACAGTACTGCTTCATGATTGTACGGAGGAAGCCTTATTGTTGCTTGCATCAGTCATATCAACAGAAAAGAATAAACAGATAATGATTCTTACAGCAGACGATGTAAAGGCTTATAAACTGTATCATACAATAAGTCTGTTGACTGAAAACGCTTATCATCTGCGATCCAAGCAATCCACTCTTTACGGAGTGGATGCACTTAGCAGAGAAAACATGAACAGTAGATTAGCTGTCCTTGACAGGATGATCAATGAGGAAAACATTATTGTCATTGCCTCTATAGAGGCTTACAATAATATATTGATGGATAAGAAATCATATCAAAAGTTGGCTTTTGATGTTGATAACGATATGGAAGTCGATATTCAGGATATTTCACTGAAACTGACTAAAATGGGTTATAGCAATGTGTCTTTCATAGAGGGAAAAGGTCAGTATACTATTCGAGGCGGTATTGTTGATATATTTTCACCATACCATGATAATCCATGCAGAATAGAACTATTTGACAATGAAGTAGACTCTCTGAGAATATTTGACCCAAAGACTCAAAGATCGATTGAAAACATCAAGAGCTATAGGGTGATACCATGCTGTGAGATACTACTTAGTCCTGACCAGGCAGATAATGTAAGGTTAAAAATGGAAGACAGTATTGAAGCCAGGTTGACCTTAATTTCAAAACTAAATGATAAAAGAACCATCGAAGAGAACCTGAGAAAACTTGGTGAGAAGGCGGGCGAAGCACTTAGAAATGGCGATTACATGTACAATATTGAATTTTTCAGTCCTTTTTTACCAATAAAGACTTATAATTTTGGTGACTATTTAAAAAACGGTGCTGTTGTTGTTTTTCATGAACCCAATGCCATTCGAGAATCTAGAAAAGGCAGCTATGATGACTTCATAATGAAATTTTCAGAGCTGTATAGCAACGGACAGGTGATTAGAGAACAGGAGCAGATTTTCAAGGACTTTGATCAGTCAATCAGCAATATTAAGACTCGCCTAAGCTTACTATTATATAATAACACATTGAAAAGCAATATAAATTTCCATGTTGAAAAGCTAGTAAGTGTTCGCTCTCGCGAATCAAACCAATACTATGCTAAAATTCCGGATCTTGCTAGAGATATAAACCGATTGAAATATAACGGATATAAGGTTTACTTGGAACTGAGTAGCGTTGACACTGCCAATAAAATCCAAGAATCATTGAAGGAAGCCAATTGTGATGTCGCTTTGGCCTTCCAATCCAAAACCGAGCTACTTTCCGGACAGGCAGCTATAATAATCGGTTATGCGGAAAGAGGGATTGATTTTCCTGATTTAAAACTGATAATTTTGACAGAAAAAGATATTATCGGCAATAGAATCAGAAGAAAGAAAACCCCAAAAAAACATAAAGCATCAAAAATTGATACCTTCACAGATTTGAAGCCCGGAGATTATGTGGTTCATGAGCATCATGGGATAGGAATCTACAAAAGCATCGAAAAAATTGAGGTTAAAGGAATTCAAAAAGACTACCTGGCAATTCATTACAGGGGTGGCGATAAGCTGTTTGTACCTGTGGATCAGATGGATTTGATTCAAAAGTACATCGGCTCAGAATCCATACGACCTAAGATCAATAAAATGACCGGACCTGAATGGTTTAAAGCCAAAGTGAGAGCTCAGAGAGCAATTGATGATATGGCTGAAGAATTGATTGAGCTTTATTCCAAAAGACAAAACTCCAAAGGCTTTTCATTTTCCCAGGATAATGAATGGCAGAGAGGATTTGAGAACGCGTTCCAATTTCAAGAGACCGATGACCAACTCAGATGTATTGATGAAATAAAGGAAGATATGATGAAACCGGTTCCAATGGACCGACTATTATGCGGGGATGTGGGTTTCGGAAAAACCGAAGTAGCCCTAAGAGCTATTTTCAAAGCAGTCATGGATGGTAAACAGGCAGTTATATTGGTACCGACTACTATATTGGCGCAACAGCATTTCAGCAACATGGCGGAAAGGTTTAAGCAATATCCGGTTAAGATTGAAATGCTGAGTAGATTCAGAACACCGGCACACCAAAAGAAAATCATCGAAAGCTTGAACAAAGGGCTAATAGACGTGGTCGTTGGAACCCACAAACTTCTGTCTAAAGAGATAAAATTCAAGGATTTGGGTCTATTGGTAATAGATGAAGAACAACGTTTTGGCGTCAGACATAAAGAGCTGATCAAACAGATTAGGACCAATATTGATGTTCTGACACTGACAGCTACACCAATACCTAGGACATTGAACATGTCTATGATAGGTATCAGAGATATGAGCATCATTGAGGAACCTCCAGGAGAAAGGTACCCGATACAAACCTTTGTAATGGAATTTAACGAAGGTTTCATAAAAGAAGCCATCATCAAAGAGATATCAAGGGGCGGACAGGTTTATTTTGTACATAACAGGGTCAGAGACATAATCGAAAAGGCAGAGCGACTCAGGAAGCTGGTTCCTGGAATTAAGATAGCGGTAGCTCATGGACAAATGGGCGAAAGGCAACTGGAAAATATCATGGTTGAATTTATCAATAAAGAGCATGATGTTCTGGTCTGTACGACAATTATTGAAACTGGTATGGATATAGCCAATGTCAATACAATAATCATCAGCAACGCCGACAAGCTTGGATTGGCCCAACTCTACCAGTTGAGAGGAAGGGTTGGCAGAAGTAATAAAACAGCTTTTGCATATCTGACTTATGAAAAGGATAAAGCGTTGGCTGAAATTGCTGAAAAAAGACTTAAAGCTATAAAGGAGTTTACTGAATTCGGATCAGGATTCAAGATTGCAATGAGAGATCTGGAAATCAGAGGAGCGGGCAATATTATCGGATCTCAACAGTCAGGTCATCTGGCAGCGATAGGTTACGATTTATATGTGAAAATGATTGAAAGAACACTCAATAAAAAGAAGACAGCCATTGATGAAAAAGAAATCATTGACACTATTATTGAATTGGATATAGACGGGTTCATACCATCGAAATATATCATGGACGAAGAACAAAAAATTGAGATTTATAAAAAAATATCAGTTATAGAAAACAAAGAAGATGTGAATGATGTTCTTGAAGAAATCATAGACCGCTATGGCAACATACCTCAAGAGGTCAATAACCTAATCAAAATATCCTACATCAAAAGCATTGCAAATAATTTAAATGTAATCGCACTAAGACAAATAGGCGCTTCAGTGAATATAGAATTCAAAAATAATAAATCAATCAGTCAGGAACTTGTGGCTGCTATTATGGAGAATTATCGCGAAGATTTTAAATTTGATGTGACAAACAAGCCAATTCTGAAATATTTTCTTACAAGCACCAGACAGACGGAAGTTTTAAGTTCACTTGAAAACATGTTTGAAAAATTATATAATGACTGCATTACGATGAAATCTAACTAAATGGAGGAAGAATTGAAAAACAAAAATCTGGTCATTCTGCTGTTGATAATGGTCTTAATAATAACAACTGCAGGATGCGTAAAAGAAAAACCTGGAATAGAAGCAGCAATCGTAAACGGTGAGGTTATTACCGTACAGGAGTATGAAGAGACTCTTGAGGTATATAAGTCTATGTATAAGAATCAATATGGTGATACTGCACTGGAAACAGAGATAGAACCCGGTGTTACATTGTTGCAGTATTTACAGGAGAATATTCTTGAAAACTTGATATTTGAAAGAATCATTTATCAGGAGGCTTTAAAAAACGACCTGGCAGTGGACGATACGGAGTTGGATGAACTCATGGTTGAATACAAGACCTTTTTCGAAGATGAACAGGCATACACGGACTTCCTGACTTCAAATAATATGGATGAGGATTTTTTGAAGAATTCTCTTAGAAGAGATGAAGTCATACAGAAATATGCAGATTTTTACATGGAAAATTTAGAAATATCGGAAGAAGATTTGCTGCAATACTATGAAGATAATGTTGATAAATTTGTTTCTTTGAAGGCAAGACATATATTGGTCAACTCAATGGAAGAGGCTAAAGATATCTTAGCACAAATAAATGAAGGCGCTGATTTCTCTGAATTGGCCAAGACCTATTCGGAAGACACTAATAGTGCCATTAACGGAGGTGATCTGGGATATTTCTACAAAGGACAAATGGTCCCAGCGTTTGAAGAGGCTGCATTTAGCCTGGAGATTGGTGAGGTCAGTGGAATAATTCCTTCGGATTTTGGCTTCCATATCATCAAACTGGATGATAGAAGCGAAGGTTTTGAGGATAAGAGAGAATTGGTGTTAAGTGAATATAAGAATGTCAAGTACAGTGAAAAAATGGACGAATTAGAAATTCAATCTGCAATAGAACGTAAATTAGACCTATAGGGAGGCAGTCTGATGAAATTGAAATTCACTGGTGGCGCAGGTGGTATATTGACAGGGTCTTGCCATTATATTGAATATGCAGGGAGGAAGATGCTATTGGATTGCGGTCTTTTTCAAGGGCGGAGCGAAACCGAGAAATTGAACGAAAACGAATTCCCATTTAACCCTGCAGAGATAGACTATCTCTTACTGAGCCATGCCCATATCGATCATAGTGGCAGAATACCATTATTGGTGAAAAAAGGCTTCAAGGGCAAAATTTTCGCTTCTAATCCTACATATGATTTGTGTACAATCATGCTTATGGACAGTGCCCACATTCAAGAGACAGAAGCTCAGTGGAAAACAGAAAAAGCACTGAGAAAAGGCGAAGAACCAATTTTACCACTGTATACAACCGAAGATGCTCAAAATAGCCTGAGTTTTTTCAAACCTGTGCTGTATGAACAGTATGAGGAAATTGACGAGAATCTGACAGTAAGATTTGTTGATGCTGGGCATATACTGGGATCCTCTATCATAGAAATGTGGTTTAAAGAAAATGGCAACACAACAAAAGTTGTGTTTTCAGGTGATTTGGGTATGAAAAACAAGCCTATCATCAGAGACCCTGAAATCATAGAAAAAGCAGATTATCTGATTATTGAATCAACCTACGGTGACAGACTACATGATTCGTCTGATGAAAGGGTTGAAAAACTGGCAAACACAATCCTAAAAACTATCAGAAACAAGGGCACAGTTGTTATACCATCATTTGCGGTAGGACGAACACAGGAAATCATCTATGAACTGAATGAACACTATGACGGAGAATCGGAATTTAAACAAGAATTCGACAAGATCAATGTTTATATTGATAGTCCTCTTGCTTCCAAAGCAACAGAAATATTCAAAAAAAATGCACATGTGTTTGATGAGACTAGCCGCGACAAAATCATGTCTGGCGATAACCCATTGGAATTCAAGAATCTTCATTTCACACAAACAGTGGACGAGTCCAAGGCTTTGAATATATCAACTGAACCAAAGGTCATCATATCAGCAAGCGGAATGTGTAACGCCGGAAGAATCAGACATCATCTTAAACATAATTTGTGGCGGAAAAACGCGACTGTAATATTTGTCGGTTATATGGCAGAAGGTACTTTAGGCAGATTGTTAAAAGATGGTCTTAAGGAAGTGAAGTTATTTGGGGAAGAGATAGTTGTTAATGCTGATATTGTCAGTATTGATGGATTTTCAGGTCATGCGGACCAGAATGGTTTGCTTGAATGGCTGTCAGGTTTCAAGGAAGGACCAAAAAAAGTTTTCATAATACACGGCGAAGAAACTTCAAAACAAACATTTTCTAAAAAGATCAAAGAGAGGTTTAATTATGAGACTATAATACCCTTGATGAATTCAGAGTATCTGATTGAAAACAATGATGCGGTAATGATTTCTGAAGGAATTAAACCGATTGATGTCAAAGAAAAAATGCCTGTAATTGTCAAAACAGAGACTATAAGGAAAGAAACTATCGACAAAGAAGATGTTGCAAAAATCAGTCAAGTCCTGCTAATGAAGAAAGAAGAATTGATAACTGAGACAGCTGAACGTGATGATGATGAGACAGCTGGCGCGGATAAAATTAAAAAACTCCAGAACGAGTTAGAATTACTAAAGGAGCTTTCTGTGAAGATATTCGAGATGACAACAGGTTTGTTGGAAAAGACTGACATAAAAATCGGAGAATACAAACAACTTAACAATCATATCAAGGAACTCGAAAAATCTCTTGTCAATCTTAGTATAATTAGTGGGAAATAACCTAAAAAAGTGAAAAATTAAATTACAAAATCAGTATTTAACAAAAAAATAACATTATAATCGAATCATATGTGCTATAATGTGACCTGTAATGAAAAACAAAGGGTGATAAAATGAATTACGCAGACAACAGGTTCATGGAAATAGCGGAACCATTAGTTAACAACAAGGAATTTCAAAAGATGAAGCATATCGAACATCATGATGGAAGTGTATATGATCATGTAATGAATGTTTCCTATCAATCATACAAAATTGCTTATAAGGCTGGCTTGAATTGGGAAGCGACAATAAGGGGAGCATTGTTACATGATTTTTATCTGTATAAATTTGACAAAAGATTCAGACTGAAATTACCACTAGATGCATTAAAGCACGCTGTAATGCACCCCGTGAGAGCGCTTGAAAATGCCGCAAGTCACTTCGAACTTAACGAGATAGAAAAGGATATAATTGTAAGACACATGTTTCCGGTAAGAATACCAAGATATAAGGAAAGCTGGATTGTATCCATGGTGGACAAGCATCTTGCGGTACAGGAATATTACCAGAATTTCAGGAAGTCAACTTCGAAAAAGTATAGGGAACAATATAGCACAATAAAATTTTCAAAAGTTCAGTATAGTGAAGCCAAATAAGTGATAACAATAAACCCCTCAAAATCTCTTGAGGGGTTTTGATTTTCTAATCGATGGCAAAAGTAAGTTCTCCTTCTGCAACAACAAAATCATTGACAAATGCTATGGCGTGCCCGATGCCTAGGCTGCCTTTTAATTTAATGATGGTTGTCTCCAGTCTTAAAGTGTCACCAGGTAAAACTTTTTTCCTGAAACGCATTTTCCTAATACCACCAAAATAAGCGGTTTTCCCTTTGTTCGCTTCAAGAGACAACAAGGCAAATGCACCAGTTTGTGCCATCGCTTCAACGATAATCACCCCAGGCATGACATGATTTCCGGGAAAGTGCCCCAGAAAGAAAGGCTCATTGGCTGTGACGTTTTTAATAGCTACCGCTTTTACCCCAGGGTCTAATGATACAATTCTATCAATAAACAGAAATGGATATCTATGGGGGATTACTTTTTCAATTTCATTACTGTTAAACATATGATTTCCCTCATACTTTCTTAAACAATAAGGTAGTGTTATGCCCACCAAAACCAAGAGAATTGGATAAGACATAATTGATTTCAACATTTCGTCCTTCATTTGGAATAATATCCAGATCACAATCAGGATCATCTACCAGGTGATTGATTGTAGCAGGTAAGAAACCTTCCTCTAAAGACATTGAAGAAACGATAGCTTCGATTGCCCCGGCTCCTCCAATCAGATGTCCAGTCATTGATTTAGTAGAACTGACGGGTATCTGATAGGCATAGTCTCCAAATACATTTTTGATAGCCAGAGTTTCAAACTTATCATTGTAGGGTGTTGAAGTACCATGAGCGTTGATATAACCAATTGCTTCTTTGTCAATACCCGCATCCTCAATGGCACTCGAAATGGCTGCAGCCGCACCGAAACCATTGGGCTCTGGAGTCGTCATGTGATAAGCATCACAGGTTGCACCATATCCTACTATCTCAGAGTAGATGTGGGCGCCCCTAGCCTTGGCATGCTCATATTCTTCTAAAATCAGCATACCGGACCCTTCTCCCATTACAAATCCGCCTCTTTCCTTATCGAAAGGGATAGATGCCCGGTTTTTGTTCCTAGAAGTGCACAAAGCGCTCATGGCTGAGAAACCCGCTATAGTTGCAGGAGTTATAGATGCCTCAGAACCACCGGTTATCATAACTTCACACAAACCGGTCTGTATTTTCCTGAATGATTCTCCGATGGCATTGGCACCGGAAGCGCACGCAGTTACAACAGACATATTGATACCTTGAACTCCAAATCTAATTGCAACAAGACCTGAGGCCATGTTAGAAATAATCATAGGAATGAAAAAAGGAGAAACCTTGCTAGGACCTTTTGTATGGAGTTTTGTCAGCTCAGTCTCAATTGTACTGATGCCGCCAACGCCACTGCCAATTATGACCCCGATGCGTTTAAAATTTTCTTCTTTCAAATCAAGACCTGAGTCATCCATGGCCATCTGAGAGGCGGCGACAGCAAACTGACAGAAGCGATCCATTCTTTTTGCCTCTTTTTTCTCCAAATAATCAATTGGGTTAAAATCCTTGACTTCAGCAGCCAATTTGACAGAAAAATCCGCGGTGTCAAATGCGGTGATTTCGTCTATACCGCATTGCCCTGTCTTTATTCCATTCCAAAAATTATCCAATCCGCAGCCGATGGGGGATACAACACCCATTCCCGTTATTACGACTCTTTTATACATAGTGCCTCCTAAATATTCAATCCACCGTCAACTGAGATTACTTGTCCTGTTATGTAGGATGCCTGGTCTGATGCTAAAAAAGCCACCAGATCAGCTACGTCTTCAGGAGTTCCTAATCTATTGAGAGGAATATTTTTTATCACTTCATTTTTAGCCTCTTCAGACATTGTTTCAGTCATATGCGTGTCAATAAAACCAGGTGCGATTGCGTTGCATGTTATGTTTTTCCGTGCAAGCTCTTTGGCGGTGGATTTTGTTAGACCAATAACACCGGCTTTTGAAGCGGAATAGTTGACCTGCCCGACATTACCCATTAGACCGACTACAGATGAAATGTTTATTATCCTACCTGATTTTTGCCGTATCATTTTTTTACACACATGTCGGGTGCAATTAAAAGTACCATTGAGATTGATACTTATTACAGCATTAAAATCATCTTCAGACATCATGGATAGCAGTTTGTCCCTTGTGATTCCAGCATTATTGACTAGTAAATCAATCTTTCCAAATTCAAGTAAAGCTTTTGCGATTAGTTCGCTTGCCTGGTTATAATCTGAAATATCAGCTTTGACAAGTATGGTTATTGGTTCTTTATTGCTGAATTTTGCGACAACATCGCTTAAAGCTGTTGCGTTGTTGTAATAATTAAGCACCAGATTATAACCTAGACTGTTAAGCTTTCTAGCTATTGCTGTTCCTATGCCACCTGAGGCACCAGTAACAATAGCTGTTTTTGAATCAGACATGACTCACCTCCAATTTATTAAGTGACTTCATGAGAGAAGCCAGATCTTCTATATTCATAAATGATTTTGTTTTATCAATCTTCTTCACAAATCCGCACAGTGTATTGCCAGGTCCTATCTCCACAAATGTATCAACGCCCTGTTCAGTCATTTTGATGATGCTTTCTTCCCAAAGGACCGAAGATGACACCTGATTTTTTAGGTTTACTCTAAAAATTTCAGCGGTCTGAGTCAATTCAGCATTAACATTCGCAACAATCGGGATATCAGTATCGAAAAGCGCAATATACTTCAGTTCATGTTCTAACCTGTTGGCTGCTGGCTTTAGCATGGATGTATGAAAGGGAGCACTTACCGACAGTAGCATTGCTTTTTTTGATCCATATTCTTTTGCGATGTCAATTGCTTTTAAAACTGTCTCAGTATCTCCACCTATCACTATCTGACCTGGGCAGTTGAAGTTAGCACATTCCAGAACACCATACCGTCCAAGGTCAGTACATAATCTGTAAGCATTTTCACGGCTTATGCCAATAAGCACAGCCATCTTACCTGTACCTTCCGGTACGGCTTCTTGCATGAATCTCCCTCTTTTAGAAACAAGCTTGACAGCATCAGAGAAATGCATCGCCCCTGCATATACCATTGAAGCATATTCACCGAGGCTCAGACCAGCTGTGTAGTCAGCCTTAACACCATACTTCTCTAAAACTCTCAAAGCCGCTATACTCACAGTTAAAATGGCAGGCTGGGTATTTTCGGTTTTCATCAATTCATTATCCGATCCATTAAAACACAAATCACTAATCTTAAAGCCCAAAGCATTATCAGCTTGATCAAAAATTTCTCTGGCCTCAGGAAAATAATCATACAATTCCTTTCCCATACCTAAATATTGCGATCCTTGTCCCGGAAATATAAAAGCAATTTTACCCATTTCTATTCCTCAAATCTAAAATTTTTAATAATCTTAACAGTATTTGACATCAGGTCATTGATGATTTCTTCACAAGATTCCTCTTTGTTAATCATTCCAGCTATCTGACCAGCCATTACTGAACCGGTTTTAATATCACCATCTATAGCGGCTTTTCTAAGAGCACCTTCCCCCTCTTTTTCCATCTCCAGTAATGGTATATTATTTTTCTCCATTCTTTTTAACTTAGCGGTTAATCGGTTTTTGATGCTTCTGACAGGATGACCGGTTGTTCTTCCGCTTACTACTGCATCGGTATCTTTAGCGCCGATGATCATCTGTTTGTAATTCTGATGTACGTTGCACTCATAGGCAGTGAGGAATCGGGTTCCTACTTGAATACCGGATGCTCCTAGCATTAAAGCAGCAGCAAAACCTCTGGCATCTGCGATTCCACCTGCAGCGATAAGCGGGAGCTTGACTGCATCGCCAACCTGTGGAACTAAGGTCATTGTGGTTAATTCACCAATATGACCACCGGCTTCTGTACCTTCACAAATAAGACCGTCAGCACCGGTTCTTTCCAACCTGATTGCCATCGTCACTGTTGGTACGACAGGAAACACTTTGATTCCTTTGCTTTTCCACATATCCATATATTTTCCAGGGCTTCCTGCACCAGTTACAATAACAGGTGCTCCTAAAAATGCTGCGGCCTCAGCAACAGCATCTTTATAGGGACTCATAAGCATGATGTTGACACCAAATGGCTTATCAGTAAGTTTTCGAATTTTGTATACTTGTTCTTCAAGCCATTCCGGGGGTGCGTTGCCTGCAGCTATTATTCCTAATCCACCTGCATTGGAGACAGCTCCAGCTAGTTCAGCATCTGAGATCCAAGCCATACCACCTTGAAAAATAGGATATTTAATATTTAGCATTTCACATAAATTTGAATATCCCATAGTTATCCCTACTTCAACTTCGAGTCTATAAAATCAACTATGTCTTTAACAGTTTTGAATTTTGGATAGTCTTCCTCAGGTATTTCAATTCCGAAAACTTCCTCAAGATTTATCACGACTTCGGCCAGATCCAATGAATCGGCATCCAGATCATCTTTTAAATTATCAGTTAGGTTGATTTCATCCTCCAAACCTAATTCTTCAATTAAAATTTCTTTCACTTTATCAAATGTCATTTTACTTTCCTCCATAATTTTAAAATATTTTTTCATTATTTTGACATTCAAAGTATATTACGCTTTGTATTTTAATGTCAATAAAAAACTTTGATTATCAAAGCAAATAATTGGGTAAAATCCATGTAAATGTTTAAAACACTATATTTTAGAAGATATAAAGAATTTATTAAGATTCTTAATATTTAATATATTTGTTACAATCTAAAATAAAGATTAATCTATCTGAGAATTTATTGTATAATTTAACTGATAGGACGATGGAGGTATGTGAATGAAAGTAAAAGTTGCAGCTATTCAATTTTCACCTGGATTCAAGAAATACGAAGAGAATATGGGGAAAATAGAGGTATTATTGAAAAATGCCTATGAACAAGGGTCCCAGTTATCTGTTTTACCTGAAATGTGTACAACCGGATACATATTTGATAATCGGGATGACATACGGGATTATGTGGAGACAGTACCGGGTAAGACCACTGACAGACTTTGTGAATTGGCAACGCTATACAAAATGCATATAGTTATCGGTTTGGCGGAAAAAGATTCTGATGATATATTTTATAACACAGCAGCGTTGATTGGACCAGAGGGTTTTATTGGCAAATACAGGAAGATTCATCAGTTTATAGCAGACCCGCTATGGTCAGCCGACGGCGATTTGGGATTTGAGGTTTTTGAAACAAAGCTGGGAAAGATTGGAATGTGCATATGCTTTGATATGAACGTCGAGGAAACCTGTGCTGTTTTGGATAGGAAAGGCTGTGAAATTTTTTGTGCACCATCAAACTGGTTTGGAGAAAGGCCGATATCCCCGGTATGGATCACAAGAGCTTATGAGTTTGAAAAGCCTGTGATTGTCTCCAATCGAACAGGCAAGGAGAGAAATACGGTATTTGATGGTATCAGCTGCATCATAGACAATCAAGGCAACATTCTTGCCTCTACTAAAGAAGTAGAAGGGTTGGCTATAGCAGAAGTCGATATCAAACGTACACAGCCAAGAATAAAAAAATTTTTTTACAAGGACTTGTCTAGGCATACATACGGCTGGAATCCCAACTGGTTCTTCAAGCAAACATCTAGAAAACTACCAAAAGGGGAGGATTTTCAGGCAGCTGTCCTTCAAATTAAAAAAAGTGATTGCGGGATGTTTTCTGAAAACAAGAAGTTGATTAAAAAAATGATTGTTGATGAGCTGAATACCAATACAAAAGTGGTGGTATTTCCTGAAGGTATTCTAAATGGGATTGATAAAGAGATTCATTATGATGATGTCGTGGCTTTTGCCGGTGACTTATGCACTATTCTTTCCAATTACGATGGTTATGTTGCACTCAGTGGTATCATTAAAGAGGCTGGGAAAATCAGCTCTAGAATATTTTTGATTGGGAAAAAGGGCATAGTGGCTCAATATAAAAGGATTTACCATGGAGAAGAGATTATTGATGATTATGGTATAAAACCTGAATTCATAGATACGGAATACGGTCGTATAAGTATGATGTTCGGTGACGAGTTGATTAATATGGAGCCTATCAGGTGCATGTCTTTGGAAGCTGTGGATATGTTGCTGATTCCGGAAAAAGATGGAAGTGGCTACAACAGGTATTATGATAGGTTTGAGCTGTTATGGTCATTGGCTGGTGTCAGAGCGAGAGAGAATAATATTTATGTGCTTTATGCCAATTATATCGGAGGCAACAGCATAGGTTTCTCAGGTATATTCGGGCCTGATTCATTTGTGAGACGTAATGATTTTGTTTACTCGGAGAGACTTCAAGGCAGTGTGAAAATGATGATATATTTAAGAGAAAACACTAGAGTTTTCCCGATGAATAGAGTGAAGTACAAACCAATGATGCATTTCAGAAAACCATATTTTTACAGAGAATTATTTTAACAAAAGCAGAAGCTGCCATTGGGAAGCTTTTGCTCATTGATATATAAAAGTATCCTCTTTTTCAATATTGACTACTACACGATAAAAATCATTATTTTCATTAAACTTTTCTATAATATCATCTTTTAATTCACGAATATCCTTATTGTTTAAAGTATCAATCACAACAACATCGAACACAATGATTTTCTGACCTCTCTCGTTGACAATTCTGAAATCATGAACATCCTTTATACAGTCATAACCACTTGTGATTCTGTCAAGTATCACCTTACTGATCTGTGTGTTGGCGCAAATATCTTCAAGTGGGTCTACATGTATGACCAATTCAATCCCAAATTTTTCTTTAACCCTGTTTTCAATAGTATCGATTATGGCATGGGCATCTGAAAAAGTATAATCGGAAGACATCTCCACATGTATGGTGGCAAGCTTGGTTTCAGGACCGTAGTCATGGATGATCAAATCATGCACGCCATCAATTTTTTCAAAATTTTTGATGTAATTTACAATATCATAGTATTCCTCCGCTTTAGGTGGGGAACCGATGATGGAATTGAGCGTCTCTTTTAATATTGTTACTCCATTATAACCGATAAACAATCCGACAAATATCCCAGCAACTCCGTCAAAAGAAAACGATGAGTATTTAGAAATAATAAAAGAAATTAGAACAATACTGGTTGCTAGCACATCAGCGACACTATCTATAAAAATAGCATCCAGATTGTGAGAATCAATTTTGCTGTTTAACTGTTTGTTGAAAAAAGCCATCCACAGCTTCACCAGAATTGATGTGATCAGAATAGCAATTATATACCACTTGAAGATTACGGGCTGCGGATTGATTATCCTAATAACAGAAGATTTAATCAACTCATAGCTGAACAACAAAATAATAATCGAAATGATCATAGCCGAAACATACTCGAATCTTCCATGTCCGAATGGATGGTCCTTATCAGCCGGTTTGTCTGCTAATGTAAAACCGATGAATGAGACTATGTTGGTTCCCATATCAGATAGATTGTTGAATGCATCTGCGGTTATCGAGATACTATTGACCAGCAGACCTGTTATAAGTTTAATCGCAAACAGTACTATGTTACATAATGCACCTGTTAACGCACTGGTATAACCTATTAGCTTTCTGGATGGTTTTTTGTCCTTGAATAGCAAACTGATTAAAAGTTTATTCATGTATGCTTACCCCTCCTATTATTAGGTCTAGATTTATTATTATAACATAATGTTTCATCCATTGAATACTATTATTTAAAATGATAGAATAAAATAAACAGAAATAAATTATTAGTTTATAAGGGGTGACCAGTTTGAAAATAAAAAAAATTAAAAGAATTGTTAAAGCACAACCTACATTGGATGGTGCGGGGGTTAAATTGAGACGGGTTTTCGGCTACAATGAAATACCGGATTTTGATCCATTTTTACTGTTGGATCATTTTGGTTCTGACAACCCTGATGACTATATGGCAGGCTTTCCCTGGCATCCGCACAGAGGAATAGAGACTGTTACCTATATGCTAAAAGGCTCAGTGGAACATGGGGATAGTATGGGGAATGCCGGTATAATAAAAACTGGTGATATTCAGTGGATGACTGCAGGCAACGGTATTATTCATCAGGAGATGCCTCAGGGAGGATCAGATGGAATGGCTGGTTTTCAGCTTTGGGTCAATTTACCTACGTCTGAAAAAATGATGGATCCTCGTTATAGAGAGGTCAAATCTAAGGAAATACCTGAGGTCTACCTAAAAAATGGCATTATGGTGAAGGTTCTGGCTGGCAAATATATGGAAGCCACCGGACCTGTACAAGATCTGATAGTGGAATGCGACTTTTTTGATATCTCTTTGAAAAAAGGCACTGTTTTCAAATATAATGTAGATGATAAAAAAGTTATTCTGTATGTATACCAAGGTAGTATTTTTATACCCGAAGATGAAAAAGAAATCGAGTGCTTTCACGCTGTCATTCTGGGAGAAGGAAATTTGGTAGAGATTGCAGGTAAATCAGATGCGAAAGTATTGCTGTTTTCCAGTGAACCAATCAACGAGCCAATTCATTGGGGAGGACCTATTGTGATGAGCACTGCAGAAGATCTAAGACAGGCGTTTGATGATTATAACAATGGTACGTTTATCCGATGACTAACAGTGCTAAGACTCCCACTGCCATAAGTGAGAGATAAGCACTGTAGAGTCCCTGGATAACGGTTTAGAACCCTGTTGATTAAAAATAAGAAATAAAAGGTGAAATTATGAATAAGGCTTTCATTAGAATCAGGCATCTGACATTTAAATTGATAGTACGTATTCTGCGATTTCCTGAACCGGATATTTTATCAGGCAAAGGCCAGTCTTCAAGTGTTTACAAACTGATGTTGAAAAACAACTGTAAAAAACCATTGGTTGTGACTGACAAGATGTTGATCAAGATGAACATAATAGATGGACTTATAGAATCAATGCGTGCCAACAAAGTTGACTATGTCGTTTTTAATGGTGTGCAACCTAATCCCACCATCGATAACATCGAAGCAGGTGTGAATTTTTACATGGATAATAAATGCGATTCAGTCATTGCATTTGGTGGTGGCTCATCTATAGACTGCGCCAAGATTATAGCTGCTAAGATTACAAATAAAAAAGACGTTTACAGCATGAAAGGCCTGTTTAAAATCAGAAAGAAATTGCCTTATCTTGTAGCTATACCTACAACAGCAGGCACAGGGTCAGAAGCAACAATTGCTGCTGTCATAACAAATGAAAAAACATTTGAGAAATTTGCGATTAATGACACGAAACTGATTCCCTCAGCTTATTGTCTGGATCCAGAACTACTTGCAGACCTGCCAAAAGGTCTCACAGCCTCAACCGGTATGGATGCGTTGACTCACGCCATAGAAGCCTATATCGGATGGAATGGGACATCTTCTACCGACAAATATGCTGTTGAAGCTGTTAAAATAATATTTGACAGTCTTCAGAAGTCATATGAAGATGGTAAAAACTTAGTATTGAGGCAAGAGATGCTTTTGGCATCCAATTATGCCGGCAGAGCATTCACCAGGGCTTCAATCGGTTATGTCCATGCTATTGCCCATAATCTGGGAGGATTGTATAACCTACCCCATGGATTGGCCAACGCCATAGTGCTTCCCTATATTCTTGAAGTATCCAAAGGTAAGGCATACAAAAAAATGGCCAGACTTGCCAGAGAAACCGGTATCGTGGAAAACACCCTCTCGGACAAAGAACAGGCAGATGTCTTTATAGGGCAGATACGTCATATGAATATGCTTATGGGTATTCCTCAGCATGTCCCTGAAATAAGGGAAAGAGACATACCTTACTTGGCTGAGCGTATTGAGAAGGAAGGAAATCCTGCATATCCAGTTCCGAGAATACTCAACAAAAAAGATTTTGAAATCATTCTTAATAGAATAAGAGGTAATGTTGATGAAAATCAAAGTATACCCTCCAACCTTCATTAAAGCTGATGTTTTGGATATGGACAATTATATTGAGATCGATGAAGGAGGTACAGTAAGACAAATCTATGATAGATTAGGTATACCAGTTGTTTTGAGCCCGCTGGTCTACTGCGTTGTGAATTACAAAAAAACGAAATTGGACACACCTTTAAAAAAAGGTGACATTGTCAGCTTCATTTCATTTTTGTCAGGGGGATAAAGGAGAGAGAAAATGGCTAAAGGTTATATGGGAAAACTACTGATCGTTAATCTAAGTGAAAGAAGTTTTAGGGAAGAAAGCATCAGTGATGATGTCTATCAGTCCTATTTATCGGGTACAGGTCTTGGAGTATATTATCTCTATAATAACATACCGCAAGGAACGAATCCTATGGGTCCGGATAATCTGTTAGGGTTTATGAGTGGATTGATGACCGGTACTGGAAGTGTGATGACAGGAAGATGGTCTGTTGTCACCAAATCCCCTTTGACAGGCGGGTGGGGTGATGCCAATTGTGGTGGAAACCTATCGATACAGATAAAAAAATGTGGTTATGATGGAATCATAATAGGTGGAAAGTCTTTAAAACCAGTTTATCTGTATATTCAAGACAGTACTGTAACATTTTGTGATGCATCACATCTGTGGGGAATGGATGCTATTGATTCCGAAAGACTTTTGCTGGAGGAGAATAAAAATAAGGGCAACACAGCAGCGGCTGTCATTGGTCCTGCTGGTGAAAAGCTGTCTCTGATTTCTGGCATATCCAACGATTTCGGAAGATATGCAGCCAGATCAGGGGTTGGTGCCGTCATGGGTTCTAAGCATCTTAAAGGAATAGTTTTAAAAGGGACAAAAAAAATAGAAAGCAATGATCCTAAGTCAATCAGAGCTATTTCGAAAGAATATATTGAAAAAATTAAAAATGCAAAACTGCCAGGAATGGTTAAAGGCAGCATGCTGCCAATAATGGGACACTTGACAGGTACACAAAAGACATATGGACCTATGGATGGTATGATGACAGCATCAGCCATGAAAAAATGGGGAACAATCGCAAACAATACTATGGGAATCCCCAACGGAGACAATCCTGTCAAAAATTGGGGTGGCTCAATCAGGGATTATTCGTGGCGCTATTACAGATCAATTAATCCCGATAAAATAATCAATAGGGAAATAAAAAAATACAGTTGCTATTCCTGTGTTATCGGATGCGGTGGAATCTGTGATGTGAAAAATATAGATGCTATCAAAGGGGATGAAACACATAAACCGGAGTACGAGACCGTCAATGCTTTCGGGCCTCTTCTTTTGAACAATAATCTGGAAAGTCTGTTTGTCATCAATGATATGCTGAACAGGGGAGGAATGGATAGCATATCGGCTGGGAACACCATTGCTTTTGCAATTGAATGCTATGAAAATGGGTTAATCGACAAAGCATATACCGGTGGATTGGAACTGCATTGGGGAAATGTAGAGTCAATCATAGTGCTACTCAGACAAATGATTGCAAGGGAAGGGGTTGGCGCTATCTTTGCGGATGGCGTAAAAAAAGCCACCGAAGCAATAGGAGTTGAATCACAAGCTTATGCCATGCACGTGGGTGGACAGGAGCCGGGTATGCATGATGCCAGAATGGATCCTATTCTAGGAATTCATTATGCTGCGGATCCGACACCCGGAAGACATACTATAGGCGGTGGCATGTATTATAACATAATGCATTTATGGGATTATGTATCTTGGGCACCAAAAGTCACCAAAGGAAGTAACAAAGCTGATGATTATTTGGCAAGCGATGAAATTGGTCTAAAATCAGCAGCCAATGCATGCATCAAACAGGTTTTGGACGGTTCAGGAGGGTGTTTTTTTGCCATGGCATCCGGATTCAATCACTGGCGGTTGTTTGACTATCTGAATGCGACAACCGGATGGCATATGACACCGGACCAATACATGAAGACAGGTAGAAGAATACAATCCCTAAGACAGGCATTCAATATACGTGAGGGAGTCAATCCGATGGACAATGCTCTAAACAATAGGCTGGCCGGCAATCCGCCTTTGAAGGAAGGACCTCTGGCAGGCAAGTCCATACCCATTGGAGAGATGATGAAAAAGCACTTCAAATACATGGGCTGGGATGAAAATGGTATTCCTGATATTAATAGCTAAATTCAGGTAAAAAGATATGTCTATGATTATAAGCTTTTAATACCTTTTTGGCATATCTGACTTGTCATTATCTGTTGAATCTAAGTGATTTTATTATGCCCTTCATATGTTAGTGTTTGATTTATGCTTAATGATGATAAGATTATTGTTGAACTGTTAATCTTTTAATCTGACTTTTTAAACTTGGAGGAAACAAGTATGGTAGTAAAGGAAATGGAAAAAAATTTCTATAGATTCATTTTCGGACCAAGAAAAAAAACAAAATTTGGATACAATTTATATGTATTGGTTGATGGAAAGCAGGCACTGATGATAGATACCGGATTTAGAGGGCACGCTATTGAGGTGAAGAAATATCTTGCTCAGAAAGACATCATAATTACCAAGGTCATATTCACACATTTCCACCTGGACCATATCAATGGACTTAATGCTCTGGATAAGGTGGAGATTCTTGGCAGTGATTCATATCAGGAAGCCCTGGACATCTATATCGATAAGGGCAAGCAGTCATTTTATAAACCAACTATTAGAATCCATGATGATTACGAGTTTGATTTCGGAAGTTTTAGGATTAGAATGATCAGATCACCCGGACATGCCCAATGCAGCATGCTGACAATGATCAACAACAAGTACCTGCATGTTGGTGATGAACTCATGTTTTCAAATGCAGGTGTATCGGTCATACCTTTGGTGGGCAAGTCTAAAATCAAGCGACAATTGAACTCTTTGGAAAACCTTAAACATTACGCAAACTATTACATATTGACAAGTCATGGAGAAACCGACCAAGATGAAACTGAGCTGCTTAAGCAGATTGATTATCGTATCAAGTATCTAAAAACCATTGACGAGAGTCAAGAAAAAATATCATTTGAACAAGCCATGATTGACAACGACACTGAATTTTTGCATCCGGAATGGCACGAAACTATATACGAGTTATAAGGCAAACACTATAAACCAAATATTTATTAATCGTATTGAATAACGCTAGATAAAAAAAGGGTTTGTCCTGCCAGACATTGACTTCATATCGACGACATGTTACAATAACTTAAAAGTTCATAATACGCACATATGTTCATATGATGAACAAGGAGAAATGATGGATAATAAGCTTACGGCCATCGGTAAAACAATCGAGATATTGAAGGCATTTGCCAAAGAACCGTACTCTTTTAGCGCTCAAGAGTTGAGTCATATATTGAATATTAACAGAACTACTGTTCACAGGATTTTGAATGAGCTTGAGCAGGAAATGCTTGTTGTGCAGAACAATCTAGATAAAAAATATACAATTGGACCCTCAATGTATCACATTGGGTCCAAATATTTATATAGAAATAACAATTTCCTTGAAATAAGAACAATTGTTGACAATATTGCTGTTGAAACAAAACAAAACATAGGCTATACAGTCATTGAGAATGATAAGATTATTAACCTCTATGAGTCAGAGATAGCTATGTCCGTTAGAATAACTTATCAGTATGGATCTTATTTTCCAATTAACCGTGGTGCTTATGGTAAAACAATTATGGCATTCTATAAGCCTAAAGAAAAGCTAGAGGAAATTGTACGATCATCAAGGCTTGAAGGAACCACTCCAAACTCAATAACCAACCCTGAAGAACTTCTGATGGAATACAAGAAAATCAGAGAACAAGGCTATACAATCAGTGACGAGGAAAATCTGCTTGGAGCCTTAGGAATTGGTGTACCTATCTTTAATACCGATGGCAACATACATGGTTGTATTGCATTGGCAGCCGCTAAAAGCATGATAACTGAGAAGAGCATTATGTTATACATTAGTACGTTAAAAAAAGGTGCGAGAGAAATCAGTAAATATATTGTATGAAGGGAGGGTTAATAAAAGCATCTTTTTGGATAGAATAATAAAAAAATAGGAGGATTTTATGTCAGAACCAACAATTATCAAGAAAAAATCAAGAGTTCCACATACCTATGTAATCTTATTCACAGTAATTATTATTATGGCAATCTTGACTTATATCATACCAGCGGGTGAATTTGATAGAGTAAAAGATCCCAATACCGGTAGAACGGTTGTAGATCCCGCATCATTCCATGCTGTGGAGCAGAATCCAACAACGCCTTTTGGGTTATTTCAGTCTGTTCCAGATGGAATGTCAGCGGCATCATCTATTGTTTTCTTCATATTTATTGTAGGAGGATCGTTCCAAATTTTGACTGGTACAGGCGCTATTAATGCCGGCATCAGCAGAATTGCTGTTAAGTTAGAAGGCAGAGACAAACTGATGATTCCGATTTTCACTATCGTTTTCTCAATCTTTGGTGGAACAATTGGTATGGCTGAGGAGGCAATTGTATTCGTTCCAATTGGCATCGCACTTGCCAGAGCATTGGGGTATGATGCGATTGTTGGGACCGCAATGGTTACTTTAGGAGCAGCCGCAGGATTTACATCAGGCTTTATGAATCCGTTTACTGTAGGTGTTGCTCAGGGAATATCCGAGTTGCCAATGTTTTCAGGAATTGCGTTCAGATTGGTTATCTGGGTGGTTATGCTAATAGCAGTCAATATTTTCTTAATCAGATATGCAACAAAAGTAAAAAACAACCCAGAATTAAGTGTTGTCAGTGAATTAGAAGAAGAAGAAAAACATGAGATAATAGACTTATCTACTCTACCTGAATTAACCTCTAGGCATATTGGTGTATTGGTTGTATTTGTTCTGGGATTGGCATCCATCGTTTATGGTGTATTCCAACTGGATTGGTATATAACAGAAATTGCAACAACCTTCCTAGCTATGGGCGTAATCAGTGGCTTTGTTGGAGGTCTTGGACCAAGTAAGATAGCTCAAGAGTTTGTCATTGGAGCCAAGAGTCTTGTTTTCGGAGCGTTGGTAGTTGGTATTGCACGAGGTATTCTGGTTGTAATGACTGATGGTTTTATTATAGACTCCATCATCAATGGTCTAGCGATTGCCATATCTGGATTTCACAGCTCAATTGCTGTACTGGGTATGTATATTGTGCAAGTTATACTCAACTTCTTCATACCATCCGGAAGTGGTCAGGCAGCGACAACCATGCCAATTATGGCACCATTATCGGATGTTATCGGAATCAATAGACAGGTTGCTGTTACAGCATTCCAATTTGGAGATGGCATTACCAACTCGATCATACCGACTTCAGCAGCATTGATGGGCGTACTGTCAGTTGCTAAAATTCCTTATGAGAAATGGGTTAAATTCCTGTGGCCTATGATGCTAATATGGATTGCAATTGGTGGCGTTTTCTTAGTAATCGCAAACGCTATAAACTACGGACCGTTTTAAGGGAGTGATCTTGTTGGACATCACAAAATTTTACACTCAGGATGAAGTGGTCAAGTTGACGCAGAATCTTGTCCGAATACCCAGCCATAAGGATGTGCCGGGAAGGGAAAAGAAAGTTTCTGACTTTATCTACAGGTTCTGCAAGGAAAACGGACTTGAAGCTGAGCTAAAATCAGTTGATGGTGAAAGAAACAACGTATACATTTACTTAAGTGGGACTGGTACAGGATCCACTCTGATATTGAACGGACATACGGATACTGTTCCACCCTATGAGATGATAGTCGATCCCTATAAAGCTGAGATCAGAGATGGTTTCATATGGGGTAGGGGAACAAATGATATGAAGGGGGCTGTGGCATGCATGATTATGTCCACCCTGGCTTTAAAGAGATCCGGCGTCAAATTATCGGGAGATATTATAGTCGCAGCGGTTATTGGAGAAGAAGAGGAAAGCGAAGGAACCGAGGATCTTGTCCTATCAGGCATAAAGGCAGATGGTGCCATTGTCGGTGAACCTTCAAACTATGAGTATGCCATCGGACACAGAGGATTGGAGTGGCTGGAAGTATTGTTCACAGGTAAGACAGCCCATGGTGGCGTACCAAATGAAGGAATCAATGCCATATCCAAGGCTGCAGATTTTATCAAGGTTGTTGAGAGTGACATCATCCCCAAGCTTGAGATAAGATATAATGAGTATATGGGACCCTCGGTCATGAATTTTGGACGAATCGAGGGTGGCACACAACCGTCAACGGTGGCAGATAGATGTTCCCTTAAAATTGACAGAAGATATATAGTGGGAGAAACAGTTGAATCGGTACTGAAGGAGTACCAGGATGTATTTGACCATATCAAATCATATGACAGTCAATTTCAGGCAGAATTGATTAGGATGGATTCCGGACAGATGAAGCAGTTTGACCACATCTACCATTATACCGATCCTGATACCAAAATCGTTAAAACAGTAGAAAAGATATTGCAGGGACATCTGAATTATAAACCCGAAATAACTAGAAAAAGAGGCTGGACGGATGCAGCAACACTATCCTACTACGGGAAAATACCAACAGTTATAACTGGTCCGGGAAATATCAGCTATTCCCATAAAAAGGACGAGAGGATTCCTGTGATTGATTTGTATAACTATGTAAAAATCTATAGTGAAATTGCTATGGAGTTCTGTGGCTAAACCATAACCAGGCAGCTTAGCTGCCTGGTTTATTCTTTCAGGAGGGTTAAGTGAAATCAATTAAAATAATCAATGGACTAGTACCGGATTATAAAAAATGTTGATGATATATAAGGATATATTGCTGGAGGAAGGCAAAATATCCCAGATTGGAAGTATTTCCAAAGAAGTGGATATCAATGAATATGACCGAAAAAGACCCATACTTTATAGCTGATTGTGAGTTGAAGATGGGCGTCACCACCTGTGTTGACGGTAATTGTGGCGCTAACCGGCAAAGTGTCGAGGACTTCATTGGATATATTCAGTTGCATGGATCACCAGTCAATTATATGATGTATCTAGGTCATAACTTTTTAAGAAGTGCTGTAGGCATTTCATACGGAATAGAGTACTCGCCTGGCATAAAGACAGAAGAGATAGTTGATCTGGCGGGCATCCTTGATTCGGATAAATATCTGCTATCTGCCCATTTCAAGTCAGATGTGGGAAAAAGTGTAGAGGCGATTACCGAGCTGATTGAGTTTTCGAAAATGTCAAAGCTTCCGATGCAGATATCACATATTGGCAGCTGCAGTGCCTATGGATACATGGATGAGAGCTTGAGAACTATCATAAAAGCAAGAATGGAAGGAGCCGACATATTTGCCGATTGCTATCCCTACGACGCATTTGGTACATTCATTAGACCTGCCGTTTTTGATGACGGGTGTTTTGAGAAGTGGGACAGAACCTACAGCGATGTATTGCTGACAGAAGAACCCTTTCAGGCACCATTTGTTTTCGTAGGTAGCGATGGATGCAGATGCTGTAATTTTTGATCCTCAAACCATCAAAGATAAAGCAACCTTTGAACAACCGACACTCTCGCCAGAAGGAATCAGTCATATGATTATCAATGGTGAGATTGCCGTTGAGAACAACCAGGTAAAGCATGGAAGATTGGGAAAATTTGTAAGATATAATTAAAAAAGGAGAATTTTATGAAAGAGAGAATTAAAGAATTGGCTGGCCAGCTGGAAAAGGAATTTATAGAACTTAGCGATGAAATATATAAGAATCCTGAGTTAGGCTATGAGGAGTATAACTCCTGTAGACTTCATGAAGAGATACTCGAAAAATATGGTTTTAGTATCACAAAGAAATATCTTGGTGTTGATACTGCATTTAGAGCGGAGTACCAGTCTGAAAAGAAAGGACCAACAATAGCCTTCATGTCAGAATATGATGCTCTTCCTGGAATTGGACATGGATGTGGACACAATATTTTAGGGACAACTAGTACGGGTTCTGGAATCATATTAAAGCATCTAGTGGATGACATTGGTGGAAGGGTTGTCGTTTTCGGGACGCCTGCAGAAGAAACAAGCGGCGCAAAGGTATTGTTTGTTGAAAAAGGCGCTTTTGATGATGTGGATGTGGCTTTGGTTGCACACCCCAACATGTCTTATAATAAAAGCGGAAAATCACTAGCCCTTGTCGCCATCCAATTTGAATATAAGGGAAAGCCGTCACATGCCGCATCTTCCCCAGAGAAAGGTATCAATGCATTGGATGCAGTGATCAACACATTCAACAATATCAATGCATTAAGACAACAGACCTTGCCTGAGGCCAGAATACATGGTGTCATCAAAGATGGTGGCAAGGCTGCCAATATCATTCCTGATTATTGCATGGCCCAATTCTATGTTAGAGCACAGACTAAGGGATATTTGAATGAATTGGTAGAAAAAGTCAAACGATGTGCAGAGGGTGCTGCACTCGCCGCAGGTGCAGAGCTGACCATATCCAATTATGAATACCCGTATGACAACATGGTGACCAACCAGACCATGTCAGACGCCTTCTCCAAACACCTGACAGAATTGGGAGTCAAAAATATTCTCGAACCAAGACAATCATTCGGATCCATAGATGCCGGCAATGTCAGCCATGTTTGCCCGGCCATACATCCCTATTTTGATATAGTTGGGGATATCAACGTGGGCGCTCATACGGTTGAATTCGCTGAAAGTACAGTTAAGCCATATGCTTATGAGAACATGATGATTACTATTCAGGCGCTAGTCGCTACTGCAGTGGATGTGATTCAGAATAAAGAGCTTTTAGTTAAAATAAACGAAGAGTTTAAAAACGCTGAAAAATAAATTCGATTCATTAAATTGCCATTTAGTATTTATCTTTGCATGAAATTGGTGTATAATATAATCAGAGCTAGAACGGTATGCAAAAAATATCTGAAAGGTGGTAGTTTTAATGAAAAAAATATTATTGCCAGTGGACGGCTCACCGGGATGCCAACAAGCGCTAGCTATTGCAGAGGATATTGCGAAAAAATTTGACAGCACCATAATAGTTTACTTTGTGTTTGATTTGTATAGGATTCCAAATGAGTTGGAATATGCTGGGTATATCGAAAAAATGTATGATACAGATGGCAAACAAGAGTATCTGGATAATACTGTCAAGTATTTCCAAGAACGAGGCGTTAAAGCTGAATCAAAGCTGGTAAAAGGTGATCCGCCGTCAGACATCATTGATGAAGCGGACAATGGTGGATATGATTTAGTCATCATGTGCTCACGTGGCATGAGCGCTAGCAAGAGATTCTTGCTTGGCAGTGTCACCAGCAAAGTGGTGCATCACGTTAAGACACCGATATTGGTTGTTAAGTAGCAGAAAAATATTAGCAGGATATTGGCAAGCCGAGGATTAAATCCTCGGCTTGCTCGTATATAGGACTTAATGTAACAAAAATTGATTTTGCTTTATTTAAGGAATCAGTATTGACATGGCATTTGGTGCAGGTACTTCAGTTATATCTACTTGTGTTCTAGAGCAATGTGCTTCTGTCACACCCTGATAATATAATTCATGCAGCATTTTAACTGGTGCATTTAGCAAAGCTACGTCCCAGGTAAGAGGTTCAGCACTATGGTATATATCATGATACCAAACACTATCACTATACCACCAGACATCCATGATCCCTTCCGGAGAAACAGAAGCTGTAGCGTAGGTTTCCGGAGTGGCACCGTATGGATAGCCGACTCCCCAGTGATAGTATGTTGTCTCGGGTAAAGCAACCATCTCACACCAATCCACAACACCATGTGCGGCTACCCAGAATGGAGCGGTTATGTCAATTATAATAGATGCAGACAAGCCATCTTCGGATATTTCAGGATTGAATCCAAGCTTGGCAAGCTGACCAGGTGCAGCAGTCGGTGTTAAGGTTGTTTCCCCTTTTTTAGTTTGTGCTACTAATGGTAGCATATCATCGCCAACCCAGAGATGTGCTTCTCTCAATGTATAAGGCTCAACCACTTCATAGGTGATAGCAGCTTGTGTGCTGTTATAATTAACGGTCAGTGTTCCTACCGGGGTACCATTGTCCAGATTATTCTGGCCAGCTCCTCTGTAGAGTGTAAAGACATAGATACCAGGGCATGTGATTTGATTGGTCCATCCCCAGTTGTTTGAAGGATTTCCTTCAACTGTGTTGTTTGGGACAACCATTGCGTCAAGACCATCAGTATATGTGCCATCTTCTCCGCCGTATGCCCAGATGGTGTCATCATAGCATTTCATCTTGGGCATATTGCAGAAATCGTATTCCATTTCTTCCTCTGTAGGAAGTGTTATCAAATGAACATAACCTTCATCAGAATCAGGTGAGGTTTGAGTCCATCCTTGCTTCAGTGTCTCACTGACTCGGTAATCTCCTGCCGGCAAATTTTTGAAGCAGTATTTGCCGTCATCTTGAGCTGTTAGGGTATTATCTATCCATTCCCAGTCACCATCGTCTCCCAAAGCTTCGTTCCATTTGTAAAGTTTAATAGTCCAACCTGGAAGTGCTTCGCCTGTATCCGTATCCAACTTATACCCACAGATGCAGTAGGTTGGTGGTGGAGTATACTTGTAAACACAAATAGACCTATTTTTCTTCTCATTTTTAGATTCATTTCAAAATTTTTCACTCTTTTTTTCTATCAATTCCTATTCCCTGAAATCTCTTTCTGTCATTTCTTAACCCAATAATGCAATCACCCCCAAAAAGACACAAAACCCGACCATCAGGTCGGTTACGCCACTAACTCCTTCAAGGCAAAGCGTACAAATAAGCCTTGAAATCTTCATCTCCATAAAATATGCCAGCAATCAAGCGTAGATTGTAAATAGGGACAAAAAAAACTGCCTCAATGCAGTTAGACAGTCATAATATTGGATATTCAGCGGTTTAAACAAGAAATGTACAATATCCTAGACTCACAACTTTGCGTCCTCAACTTTCATTGAGTTTGCTAATTTGTAATCAATTCATTTTACATCTCAATTATATCATAGTATTCATAAAAGTACATACAATATGAGGGTTTAAGGAATAAAAAATATAAGGCGTTAAAATTATTAAATTTAACAGAATACAAGAATTTAGTCATAATTAATCCGAGAAAAACGTTGTCATCGTTAAAATAATATCGTATAATGTAGATGAACATAAAACTAAATAAAGATGGTTGAAGTATGCGGGAGAGATCGTATTAAATTACGACGCCGAAGGATTAAGTTTTTTTCACCGAAAAAAAGTGATGATCTCAGGCAAAAGGACCGTTTATGGACAGTACTCTGGAAAGCGCAGCACCGAAGGAGCAAAGCGAGCAATCGAAGAATCTCTCAGGTCAATAACAGGGTGGTAGGTATCTTACTTACCATTCTTTTTTATTTGGAGTCTATATGAAATATATAATGGTCACCAATAACCCTAAAGTGTATGAAAAATATAATGATAAATTAAATGTCGATTACAAACAGCAGACCTACAAGCAGGTTCTTATACGCACGAGGGATATGATCCACTCAGGACATAAGCTTTTAACGCATCCTTTATCAGGAAGCGTAAAACCGAACGAGACTGTTTTTAAGACCATTATAGTCAGCGAACAGCAGAATACACTGGATCTTGATTCATTGCGCATTATCGAGCAAAGCCTCGAAACCGCAAAAAAATTTGGTGTCAATCAACACCTAATGACAGAGGATTTGCTCAATGATTTTGGCCTGGTTGATTTGAGCCTAATTGAAAGCGTTATCATCAAGCTGGAAAACAGTTTATAGCATAAAAATATTTTGGAGGTGAATTATGAGATTAGAATTAAGGGACATTCTGATCAAAAATATACAATTTGGTGATGTATCGGAAATCAAGAATCACACACTTTACGTCAACAGGCAGGATATCGAATCACTGGTCATGGAAGATGAGCATATCAAGGAGGTATTGATTGATATCGCAAGACCTGGTGAGGAAGTCAGGATAACACCGGTGAAGGATGTTATCGAACCAAGGGTCAAGATTGATAGTGATACTGGTATGTTTCCTGGAGTAATATCTAAAGTGAGAACTGTCGGAACAGGCAAAACAAATGTACTGAAGGGCTCAGCAGTTGTGACATCAGGCAGGATAGTAGGTTTCCAGGAAGGTATCATCGACATGACAGGGGAAGGAGCAAAATACACGCCATTCTCAGAAACCAACAATCTGGTTCTAGTGTGTCATTGCCATGATCAGATCAAAGCTCAAGACCACGAGAAATCGGTTAGGCTAGCGGGCATCAAAGTGGCAAACTTCATTGGAGAGCTGTCGATAGGATTGGAACCGGATCAAGTGGCTGTATATGAAACTCTGCCTCTACTTCAGAATATATTGAAGTATCCTGATCTGCCAAAGGTGGCCTATGTTCAAATGCTTCAAAGTCAGGGTTTGCTTCATGATACCCATGTATATGGTGTGGATGCGAAAAATATCATCCCAACCATACTATATCCAACAGAATTGATGGATGGAGCTATCATGAGTGGAAACTGCGTATCGGCCTGCGATAAGAACACAACCTATCATCACCAGAACAATTGTGTTGTTCATGATTTGTACAAAAAACATGGAACTGAGATAAATTTTGTAGGCGTGATTATCACCAACGAAAATGTTTATTTGGCCGATAAGGAAAGATCATCTGACTGGACAGCAAAGCTTGCTGAGTTTTTAGGTGTCGATGGCGTAATCATATCACAGGAAGGTTTCGGTAACCCTGACACCGACTTGATTATGAACTGCAAAAAAATTGAGGAAAAAGGTATTGATACTGTCATTATCACCGACGAGTATGCTGGAAGAGATGGAGCATCACAGCCTTTGGCAGACGCCGATGAAAAAGCCAATGCGGTAGTAACAGGTGGCAATGCCAACGAACTTGTCATTTTGAAACCGATGAAAAAAGTGATGGGACATATGGAGTTTATTGATAAGATAGCTGGTGGTTTTAATGGCAACGTGGCTGAGGATGGAACAATCACTATTGAGCTGCAGGCGATTATAGGAGCTACCAATGAAATTGGATTCAATAAACTATCTGCAAGAGACTATTAGAAAAGGGGTAAGAAAATGGCGAAATTCAAAGTAGTGCATTATATTAACCAGTTTTATGCGGGAATTGGTGGTGAAGAAAAAGCGGATCATATGCCTGAAGCAATAAAAGGCGCAGTTGGACCTGGACTTGCGTTTCAAGCGGCATTTGGTGAGCAGGCTGAGATTGTAGCTACTATTGTCTGTGGTGATTCCTTTTACAACGAGAATATGGAAAAAGCCAGAGAAACCATACTGGGAATGGTCAAGCAGTGCAGTCCTGATTTATTTGTTGCAGGACCTGCTTTCAATGCAGGCAGATATGGTGTTGCATGTGGTGATATAGCGTCATCAGTTCAGAATAGTCTAGGTGTAAAGGCATTGTCTGGTATGTACCTCGAAAACCCGGGAGTCGATCTGTACAAGAAATCCATTTATCTGATAGAGACAAAAAACAGCGCGGTAGATATGAGAAATGCCATTAAAAAAATGGTGTCTTTGGGATTGAAACTGTTGAAAAGCGAAGAGATCCTAACCCCTCAAGAAGAAGGCTATCTAAAAAGAGGATTCAGAAAAAATTATTTTGCAGATAAGCGAGGCTCTCATAGAGCCATTGATATGCTAATTCAGAAGATGAAAAAAGATCCATTCACAACAGAATTTGCTATGCCAACTTTTGACCGTGTAAATCCGAATCCGGCCATTAAAGACATGTCCCAAACTAAGATTGCAATTGTCACATCAGGAGGCATAGTGCCTAAAGGAAATCCCGATCATATAGAATCATCAAGTGCTTCTAAATATGGAAAATATGATATCAGTAAGTTCAGAGATCTAACTGATCAGGATCATGAAACCGCTCATGGTGGTTATGACCCGACCTTTGCCAATCTGGACTCCGACAGGGTCATACCTGTTGACGTCCTCAGAGACATGGAAAAGGAAGGGAGAATCGGAGAACTGTTCAACTTCTTCTATGCCACAACAGGGAATGGAACATCTGTAGCCAATGCCAAAGCTTTTGCGGCTGAAATAGCAAAAGACCTAATCTCAAATGATGTGCAGGCAGTAATACTCACCTCCACCTGAGGCACCTGTACACGTTGCGGTGCAACTATGGTGAAAGAAATAGAAAGAGCAGGTATTCCTGTTGTTCATATGTGTACCATCGTTCCAATATCCAAAACTGTAGGAGCAAATAGAATTGTGCCAACAGTAGCCATACCACATCCTCTAGGGAATCCTTCCCTGAATGCCCAGGAAGAGAAATCACTGAGAAGAGGACTGGTTGAAAAGGCTTTAAAAGCTCTTGAAACTGAGATAACCGACCAGACAGTATTTGAATAATTGATTTAGGAGGATGATATGTTAGAATTAAATAAAGTAAATTTTGAAGATGAAGTATTGAAGTCAGAAGGACTAACCTTTGTGGATTTTTGGGGTGACAGCTGTGAGTCGTGTAAGGCACTGATGCCTGACATTGAGGCTCTTTCCGAAATGTATGGAGACAAGATAAAATTTACTAAGCTAAATACTACCAAAGCCAGAAGAGTAGCGATAAGCCAGAGAGTGCTTGGACTTCCAACCCTTTTGCTATATAAAGATGGCAGTATTATTGAAGAAATCACTAAAGATCAAGCCAACAAAGATCATATAGAAACAGTTATCAAAAAATATCTATAAGGCTATATGCTTTATATAAACCAATTAAACGAAAGGAAGTGTAAGAATGAGTATATTGGACAATAAGAAAATTGTCATAATAGGCGACAGAGACGGCGTCCCCGGTCAAGCAATCGAAGAATGCGTTAAGACTTCTAGCGCAGAGGTAGTATTCTCATCAACAGAATGCTTCGTCTGAACGGCTGCAGGTGCAATGGATCTGGAGAACCAAAAGAGAGTTAAGGATTTAGCTGAGAAATATGGCGAAGAAAATCTGGTAGTTATACTAGGTGCGGCAGAAGGAGAAGCGGCAGGATTAGCCGCAGAAACCGTAACAGCAGGAGATCCCACTTATGCAGGTCCATTGACAGGAGTCCAGTTAGGACTCGGAGTGTATCATTGTTGTGAACCACAGTTTAAACAGGCTGTAAATGAAGAAGTGTACGAGGATCAGATTGGCATGATGGAAATGGTCTTGGATGTTGATGACATAATAAGTGAAATGAAAACTATCAGAGATCAGTTTAGCAAATACTAATAAAATAGCAAACAATTCAAACAGGGTATTCTTTTGTAAAAACTAATGCCCTGATTTTATAATCGGAGGATAAAATGAATTATTCGGTCGTGAAAGGAACAAGCTATATTCTGGTGAATACACCGGATATGATTATCCACAACGGAACCACACAAACTATGGAAAAAACGGCTAATCCAGATTCAGAGTACATCAAGGCAATAGGCACTCATATAAGGACCTATGAACAGGTCTTGAATTACGCGCCTAGCCAAGTTTACATCGGCAACATGAAACCTGAAGAGTTGGAAACACTGGAGATGCCTTGGTATGATAAAGATGTCAGAATAAGGGAAAGATTTGGAAAATTCGGAGAGATAATGCCTCAAGATGAATTTGTTGGACTGATGAAACTGTCAGATTCCTTTGATTTAGTTATGCTTGATAAGGATTTTTCAGAAACAGTTAAAGAAAAATTGGCAAAGCATCCCTTGTTTGGAGAACAGTATTCATCTACGATAAAAGAAGGCTCTGATATTACGGCGATTCAAAAGGAAGTTAATGAACACCATGGTGAAGGGATTTACAACGAGGGCAAGCTGGTAGGGTGTGTCAAGAAGGCCCATGATTTAGATGCCAATCTAACGGCACATATCATGTTCGAGAATATCGTGTCAAAAGCCTCAGGTGTTCTGGCGTTAAAGCACCTGATTAATAATGTTGAAATTGGAATCCAAGAAATAGATTATGTCATAGAGTGCTCGGAAGAGGCTTGTGGAGACATGAATCAAAGAGGTGGCGGCAATTTTGCGAAGGCTATAGCCGAGATTGCAGGTGCTATCAATGCTTCTGGATCTGATATTAGAGGATTTTGTGCGGCACCAACTCACGCCTTGATACAAGCATCGGCGTTGGTGCAGGCAGGAGTTTACAAGAATGTTGCAATTGTTGCAGGTGGAGCAATTGCAAAACTGGGAATGAACGGCAAGGATCATGTCAAGAAGGGCATGCCAATCCTTGAGGACGTAATTGGAGGCTTTGGCATACTGGTCAGCGAGAATGATGGGATCAATCCTATCATCCGAAATGATCTGGTGGGCAAACATAATGTGGGTACGGGATCTTCTCCACAAGCTGTCATAACTGCATTGGTCACTATGCCTCTTGACAAAGGGAATATGAAAATAACAGACGTGGATAAATATTCCGTTGAGATGCAAAATCCTGATGTTACTAAACCTGCAGGAGCTGGAGATGTTCCTCAATCAAACTACAAAATGATAGGAGCACTTGCTGTCAAGAGAGGTGAGATGGACAAAAGTGATCTGATGAATTTTGTCAAGAAGCATGGTATGCAAGGCTGGGCTCCTACCCAGGGACATATACCATCAGGCGTTCCCTATGTCGGTTTCGCCAGAGAGGAACTTGTAGCGGGGTACATCAAGCGTGCCATGATTGTCGGAAAAGGCAGCCTGTTCCTTGCTAGAATGACAAATCTATTTGATGGCGTCTCGGTAATCTTGGAGCAGAACAGTAAAAAGCAAGAGGAAGCAACAGTATCCAAGCAGGAAATAAAGAAATTGATAGCGGAAGCTATGAGAGAGTTTGGCTCCAAGCTGATAAATGAGTTGGAGGCTTAAGATGGATAAGTTGAAAGAAACTAAAAACATGATAGGTGAGATCTTTCTTGAAATTGGAGAAGCCATCGATTCCGGACAATTCGGCAGCCAATCAAGGATTGGAATCACAACACTCGGCAGTGAGCACGGTGTCGAGAATGTCATCAAGGGTGCTGAGAAGGCGCAAAAGGAAAACAAAGACTTAAAAGTTGTTCTTATTGGGCCCAAAGTGGATACTGCCTTGGAGATTGCTGAGTCCTATACGGAAGATGATATGCATAGAAAAATGGAAGAGCTACTTGAAACAGACGAGATTGACGCCTGTATCACCATGCATTACACTTTTCCAATTGGCGTTGCAACAGTTGGCAAAGCCATCACACCCGGATTGGGAAGAGATATCTATTTGGCAACCACAACCGGGACAGCCTCTACCAATCGAGTGGAAGCAATGATTAAAAATACACTGTATGGCATTATCACTGCCAAGGCAATGGGCATAGAGAACCCATCAGTGGGTATTCTCAATCTTGATGGCAGCAGACAGGTGGAGTCAGCCCTTAAAAAACTTAGTGCGAATGGCTATAAGATCAATTTTGGCGAATCAGCTAGAGCTGAAGGTGGCTGCGTCATGAGAGGAAACGATCTGCTGTCTGGGTCTTCTGATGTCATGGTGACCGATACGCTGACCGGCAATCTCATGATGAAGATGCTTTCGTCATTTACTACTGGTGGCAATTATGAATCATCAGGTGATGGCTACGGACCTGGTATCGGTGAAAACTACGACAAAATAATCCTGATCCTGTCAAGGGCTTCAGGTGTGCCAGTAGTTACCAATGCCATAAGATATGCGGCAAAACTGGTTAAAGGTGGATTAACAGTTAAGACTAAAGAAGAATTTAAAAAAGCAAGAGATGCAGGCTTGGAAAATATTATCAATGATCTCACCAAAGAGACTGTGAAATCAGAAAAACAGATTACAATGCCTGTTAAAGAAGTGGTTACCGGACAAATATCAGGAATTGATATTATGGATCTGGAATCCGCTGTTCAAGTGCTTTGGCAGAAAGCGGTATACGCTGAGAGTGGCATGGGATGCACCGGACCTATCATTCTAGTCAGTGAAAAAAATCTAGCCCATGCTATTGGTATATTAAAGAAAAACAATTTCGTTGCGACAGAAGCAGAAGATTGTTGATCCAATATTTAAGATTAATCAAATGAAAATCCTTTCCATTGATGTTATAATGAATGTATCCGATGACTAACAGTGCTAAGACTCCCACTTCTATAAGTGGGAGATAAGCACTGTAGAGTCCCTGGATAATTCTTTTTGATAAGGACAGCGAGGAAAAAATCAGAAACTATTGGAAACTGTTATATGATCATGGCGGTGGTGACTTTATGCACCTGAAGGGTGGACGGCCCCACATATCTTTAGCGGTTTATTATTCTGAAATGGAAGATATCAAAAAATTGAAAGATGTTGTTCACTCAATCTTCAGTGGCGTCAAAAAATTTGAACTGATATTCAACAGTATTGGCGTATTTCCCGGTGAAGAGAGAGTTACTTTTCTGTGTCCCAAGCCGTCAGTGAGATTATTGAGCATTCAGAGCACTCTTTATAGTGAAATAAAAAAACAAGGAATTCGAAAGTTTTATTGGGGTCATTACAAACCCAAAATATGGGTACCTCACTGTACTATGATTCTAAACAATGAGATTGATATGCATATCAAAGGAATGGAAATACTAAGCAGAGATTTTGAAACAATGGAGGTAACGGTTGAAAGGGTTGCCCTTGTGGAGTTCTATCCTTTCAATACAATCTTGGAAATGGGGCTGCTTTAACCGTTGAATCAACAGACAAGATGAAGGATTTTAATGAAGAAGACATTAAGTGTTTTATTAACAGTTGTGGGACTCTATTTTATGTGGTTAGGGCTTTACGCTTTGGTAGGTCTGATTTTATTGCCATTTTCTTTTGCTGAACCATACCTGCAACTTGTTTTCCTACCACAGCTTCAACAGCCTGTTCATGGGATAGGGAATTGATGTTTGAAATAGGTCAGGCTTTGGGAGAGGAATGTCTACAAGAAGGAGTTTCTGTTTTGCTTGTTCCTGGAGCAAATATCAAGAGATTACCTCTTTGTGGCAGAAATTTACCTGTATATCAACCTCAATACACAAAACCTTATTCATTAAACTCATCTTTGGAGGATATTCAAGAAACTGTGATTGAGAAGCTAATAGGATTTTTGCTTCAAAGAGGTCTAAAAAAGCATATTGGTATCAAAGATGAGTCTGATCCATCCTATAGAATGATGTGGCATTTCGTATATGAGTCACCTCTAAAAACAATTGCCATGATGGGTGGACATATTGTATCATTGGGAATGATTGAAGGCATTTTGAAAATTAGAAATGGTAAAGTTTTTTCCGGTGTATTTGAAATTTTAAGGTCTTTAAAAAAACCCTTGTTGGTAACTGAGATTACAAACCATATTTTATTATCTGTTATAATTAGGATGCTAAATAGATTTATTAGAGGGGTTGAAGTAAAAATGAATGCTTATCTGATGTATGGTCTTAGTTTAGGACTTTTAGGGGTTTCTTTTTTTAAAGACAGGAAAAAAACAAAAATGGCAATCAAGAAAGGATGGAAATCATTTTTAAATATTTTGCCACAAATGCTGGGTATCGTTACAATGGTAGGGCTCATATTTGCTTTTTTCAACGCAGAAACTATTTCCAGATTAGTAGGCAATGAATCAGGTTGGTTTGGCGTGCTGATATCTGCAATGGTAGGTGCTGTAACATTGATTCCAGGATTTGTTGCTTTTCCAACTGCTGCATTAGTGCTTCAGAACGGTGGTGGATATATGCAGATTGGTGCATTTGTTTCAGCGCTGATGATGGTGGGCATCATGACAGTACCTATAGAGATTAAATACTTCGGTAAAAAAATGACTATTATTAGAAATACGCTTGCGTTTTTGTTTTCGTTAGTTGTAGCGCTAGTGATTGGAACGGTGATGAGTTGATGTTTAAACAGTTGATAAAACAATACAGATTATTCATATTGGTAGCTATTGTTACATTCATTTTGTATCTAATCAACAAAGAAGTTGGATTAAGAGCAATCGGAATGACATCTTATAGCTTCAACGAGATGTTCGCAATTTTGCCTCCGGTATTTCTGCTTTTAGGCCTTCTAGATGTATGGGTACCCAGAGAAATGATGATCCAATTTATGGGTGAAAAAGCTGGTCTTAAAGGGATTCTGTTAGCCTTCTTTTTAGGATCAGCAGCAGCTGGACCCTTGTATGGTGCATTCCCAGTCGCAGCCGTCTTGATGAAAAAAGGTGCTAGATTCAGCAATGTAATGATATTCATCGGTGCCTGGTCAACGACAAAAATCCCAATGTTATTGTTTGAGATGGCATCCCTTGGAAAAACTTTCGCATTCACAAGACTTCTAGTGGATATTCCCGGAATCATCATCATCGCGGTACTGATTGAAAAACTGATGAAAAAAGAAGAGATCGAAAAAATATACTTAAATGCTGCAAAAATGTGAAGAGGGAGGCTTAACCGCCTCCCACAACTGGAACAATAATAATATGGTCATTATCCTTTACGCAATAGGATAATGGTTCTTTTTTTTGATTGACCAATATCATACCTATTTCACTTTCCGGTAACCTGAGTAAAATAATCAAATCTTTTAGGTTGCCCTCAAAGGTTTCTATTGGAATGGTCTTTTTCTTATCCACACACCATATTAGTTGGCCCTTTAATTCTATGGTAATCAAAATAACACCTCATCTCATATAGTTGTAAGGTCCAGAAAATCGAGTCTTTCAGGAGTAGGTATCCCTTCATTGTCCCAGCCACGAATATTGTAATACTCGGTCAGAAGCTTGGTCATGTTGGGTAGTATGCCTGCTGCAGCGCCGGTTCTTCTATCATGATATTGTAGCCTTGGGGGCAAATGATCATCTTTTCTACTGATACCCATGGAATTGTTGTATAAGCGTTTGATATTGTGCAACCGTTCACCGGTGACCATTAGATCTTCGCCGGTCATATCCCAACCTGTAACGGCATTGATCCATGTAGCTATGGTTTCAGGATTGGTTTTTCCCCTGATTAGAAACTTGCACAAGCCCAATGCATTATAGACATTCATAAGATTTTGCATGATTACAGATAACTCCGCTTTATTCTCATCACTATGTTTAGACAAAGGTTTATTGAATCCAAATATTCCAGGAGGAAATGCACCGGATTCGCAGAAATAAGATAGATTTTCAAGATGGCAACCACCTCTGTTTGATGTGGCATAACCGACAGCCATGCTTGTGAAGGCACGTGGGTCATGGAAAGCGACTGACAACCCCTTGACATGGATAGCAAATTCCTTTGCCAGACCACCGAGTTTGTCTCCTGCATCCTTAACACCATCTCCAAAGATAGCACCTATTCCTTCTTTTTTTGCTAGCTTTAGCAAAAAATCCAATATGGAAGGTCCATTACCCCAGGTCAGATCAATGCCTTCGGTATCGACCTTGTCAATTACACCACGTTCAAAGCACTCCATTGCCATAGCAGTGGCGTTTCCGGCACAGATGACATCAAGTCCCATTCGGTTGCAGATATCGTTGGCAGCCACAAGATATTCAATATTATCATTCAGTATATTCGCACCAAAGGCGGCACAAGTCTCATATTCAGGACCGTGACCAATAGCCCCCTTATAGGGACCGATGTCAACACGTGCATCCTTTCCACATCTGATTGAGCAGGCATAGCAGGCATGATGGGATACGGTTATTCCAAGGTAATCCATATTCTGACCACAGGTTTTCTCAGCACCCTCAGCCCAGTCTCCAAGAGTCCAGTTTTTAATCGGCAAATCGCCGTTTGCTTCCACACCTTGTACGCCTCCTGCAGTACCAAAATCGTGAAGGCTTTTGGCATTGGCATTCAATATCGGTAGAAAATCCTTCAATAAATCCCTTAGAGATTCACGACTGTAAACATTTGCTGACTTTGTTCCCTTAGCAACGATTGCTTTGATATTTTTTGAGCCCATAACAGCACCTAGACCACCGCGTCCAGCAGCTCTGGTCTCATTGCCGCCAATCATGATACCGGCTATTTTGCTCAGATTTTCTCCTGCAGGTCCTATACAGGCTACAACCGCTTTTGCATCAGTCATAGCTTTAACTTTGTCTGAGGTTTCAAATACATCCAAACCCATTAATGCACTAGCATCTCTTATTTCAACACAATCATCATTGATCCATATATAAACGGGAGTTTCGGATTTTCCTGTCATAATCATACCATCAAGACCACATTTTTTCACCTGGGCACCCCAATGTCCACCAACTGTGGATTCGTTCCAAATCCCGGTTAAAGGACTTTTGGCGACGAAAGAGCTTTTTGCACCCGTTGGCACTGGCAGACCTGTCAACAACCCGTTCATGAATATCAGTGGGTTTTCAGGGGACAGGGGGTCAACGCCCAAATCGAATTCATCCATTAGGATTTTTGCCGCAACACCACTGCCACCGAGATATTTTTTGAATACTGTTATGTCAGATGTTCTATATCCTATGGCTTTGGAAGTCAAATCCACCTCTAATATTTTTCCCATGATTCCGTAAGTCATCGTTTGCCTCCCTTAATATGATTTTTCTTATAGTATTCATTATAAAGCAATTTCCGGTTTTGTAAACGCTTAGAAAATCAATTACATCAAAAACACAATAATTTAAGTTTTTTAACCATCTTATGGTATAATATGACTATATTTGTTTACAGGAGGTTTAGCGTGAGTCAGAATAAAAAATCAGGATCCTTACTTGGAACCATCATTATCATCTATATATTGTTTTTAGTGCTGTCTTCATTCTTAGGATATAGCGGTGCTCCGAGGAAATTTTCCAGTATTATCGCTATCGTTGTGGTGATCGCTGTTGCCTCTAGAGTATTAACTCTATTCAAGAACAAACAGCCCATTCAGTATCGAAAAGCTGTTAATCAATCAGGAAATCAGTTGGGAGAAAAAGGTTTCAACAAGGATTTTGGATTGAACGAGATTAAAAACATAAGGATACCTGCCGATAAAGAATTTATCAAAATAGACCCTAAAGACCACTATCATCAGCAATATAAAGAGCTATACGATGCTGGTATCATCACCAAAGAAGAGTTAAGAGACAGAATCACAAAAAAAATGCGTTATTAGACAAAAAATAGGGTCTAGTGATTTACATTTTATTTATTTTGGTTATAATAATAATGGGTAGAGATTTAATCAATGGGGAGGTGAGAATGAGTGTCATATAAGATAAATGCAGATGAATGCATTGGTTGTGGAGCATGTGAGGATGTGTGTTCGGTATCGTGCATATCAGAGGTTGATGATGCAAAAAGATTGATTGACGAAAATGCTTGTATTGAATGTGGAGCATGTGTTGACGCATGCCCGGTTGATTGTATTTCAAACTAGCAATAAAATTAAGGAGGAAAGAATAATGGAAAAATGGGAATGCATACCTTGTGGTTATATTTATGACCCGGAAGTAGGGGATGAGGATGGTGGAATTGATCCGGGTATAAGCTTTGAAGATTTACCGGAGGATTGGGTTTGCCCTCTTTGTGGAGCTGGAAAAGAAGATTTCCAAAAGGTTTAATCGTTATAGAAAAAAATCTGTCTGGGAAACCAGGCAGATTTTGTTTTTTTGAAATCAGATTTTTTCTCTCTTTATATAGTGTGTATGCAGCAAATCATGTGCCTTATCACCATAAGGCACGCCAAGGAATTCCTCATACAAAGCGATAACCTCTGTGTTTTCGTGGGATTTTCTTCTTGGCTTTCCGAGATCCTCCCGATAGATGGCATCTTGACGCTTTTGAATAATTTCCACATTGCCGTGATGATACGGTTGTCCACCGCCACCAATGCAACCACCAGGGCATGCCATGATTTCTATAGCATGATAGGCTGATTTGCCTGATTGGATATCTTCAAGCATTTTTCTCGCATTGCCCAAACCATGAGCGATACCAATTTTCAGATCCATTTCTCCAACCCTTATCGTGGCTTCTCTTATCCCTTCAAGGCCTCTCAATTGTTTGAAGTCAACATTTTCCAGCTTTTCACCGGTAAGCCACTCATAGGCGGTTCTTGCGGCGGCTTCGATTACACC
>LGGM01000052.1 GCA_001509345.1 Clostridiales bacterium 38_11 | reverse complement strand
ATTTATCTTTCCTTCGTTATCGTATTTAGTCTGAACTGTTTTCCTCTACCTTGACTTACAATTCCTCTCAACTCCAGTACAGTCAGACTGGAATTAAGTTCAGCGATATGGTATCCGGTTAACTCGTGTATATCTAAAATGCTCTTTTCACCTTGTTTTAAGGCGTTAATTATGTCAACCTGTAAGTTGCTTACTTCCCCTTCTGTGACGTAGGAATCTTCAATAACACCGTCAATGGTATTGAATTCTTCTAAGATATCCTCCACACAAGTTGTTATTTTAGCGCCTTCCCGTATAAGTCTATTTGTACCTAGAGCGTTAACATTATCTATGTTTCCAGGAATTGCATACACTTCCTTGTTCTGTTCAAATCCAAAAGTTGCTGTAATCAATGAGCCACTTTTCTCGCCTGCTTCTACCACCAATATACCGTCACTCAGTCCGCTAATTATCCTATTTCTATAAGGGAAATTAAAAGGTAGAGGCTTGAAACCGGGAGCAAATTCGCTTATTACAGCTCCTCTTTCTGATATATCACTATATAGTTTTCTATTTCTTTTGGGATATATCACATCAATGCCACTACCCATAACTGCTGAAGTATATTGATTGCACTTAAGTGCTGCGTTGTGGGCTACAGAATCTATTCCATATGCCATGCCACTGACGATATTGAATCCATGGCCACATAATGCTGAAACGAAGCTTTCAGCCACCCATTTGCCATAGGAAGTCGCCTTTCTGGATCCCACAACAGAAAGGAATCTCTCCCCATTCATCTCCTGAAGAGAACCCTTGTAATATAGAACAAATGGATTGTCATCAATATATCGAAGTCTTTCTGGGTAATTTTTGTCAAATACCGTGCAGACTCTGATATTCTCCTTAACCATGTATTCCATCAAAAAGTTTATTCGGTCTTGCTTTATGAATCTAGATATGTCAGCAGTCTTTTTTTCATCCATAAAACCAGAATTCTCTAAAACATCTAACATATCATTCGGATTGTCCACGTCTCCCAAAGATATATAGCTATTAACTTTTTCAATCAATCTGTTATTGGGACCAAAAACACAGTTCAGCATCACCAGGTTTTTCGTTAAATTGTTCATATCAACCTACTTTTTATTGAAATTAACAAAGACTATCAGGTATTTTCCAACAGTCTCTTTTCTATTATTATCATACCTTCATTGTATTGTAAAGAAATATTTATCTTGGAATCATCAAATATACAATAAGTTGATGCTTTCGATGAATCGTTTTAGGCACAAAAATGCATGTATCTTAAATATAAAACACTATAAAACTATTTGGAAACATGCCCGTTGAATTCAGTTTTGTCTAAAAGGTGTTATGGTCAGTTCGTTGATTAATGATTTTCGTAATGAATATCAGCCCCAAAACTTTTTATCGATATTCCTGTATTGAATCGCTTCTGCTACGTGCCTCATTTCAATCATATCACACCCGTCCAAATCAGCAATTGTTCTGGAAACCTTGATGATTTTAGTGTAGGCTCTAACGCTTAGTGACAGCTTTTTATAGGACATTTTCAGGATTTCTTCTGCTGCTTTGGTCAGTCCGCAATATTGTTTGATTTGAGATGGGTTCAACTCACTATTAGCGTGAATATCCAGACCTTTAAATCTCTCTGCTTGTTTTTTTCTTGCCTGGTTGACTCTTCTTCGGATACTTTCTGATGTTTCAGACTTATTAATCGACTTAAGGTCTTCGTATACAACTGGCGAGGCTTCAATCTGGATGTCTATCCGGTCTAGCAACGGTCCTGAAATCCTGTTCAGATATCGGTCAATCTGTCCCGGCGAACATTTGCATTCCTTTTTAGGATCACCATAAAAACCACAAGGACAGGGATTCATACTCGCTACTAACATGAACTTTGACGGGAATTGTAGTGAGGCATTGGCTCTTGATATCGTGACGATTCCATCTTCCAACGGCTGTCGAAGAACCTCCAACGCACTCTTGGAAAATTCCGGCATCTCATCCAAAAACAACACTCCATAATTCGACAATGATATTTCACCGGGACCGGGTATCCGTCCTCCACCTGCCAACGCTACCTTGGATATTGTGTGATGCGGTGATCTGAATGGTCTATGTCTAATCAAGCCCTGCTCGTGATTCAAACCTGCAACACTATAAATTTTTGTAATTTCAAGAGATTCCTCAAAAGTCAATTCAGGAAGAATAGATGGTATTCGCTTTGCAATCATTGTCTTGCCTGATCCAGGTGATCCTATTATCAGTATATTGTGGCTACCGGAAGCGGCTATCTCCACTGCTCTTTTCAATGACTCCTGACCCTTGACTTCGAAAAAATCCATGCTGTAATTTTTTGACACCCCATCCAGATTAAAATCTCTAACCTGAATTGGTGATCTGATCTCTTTTCGATTTAAATGCTCGACCACAACGGTTAGTGATTCCATTGCAAATATATCCATGTCATTTATATAGCTGCATTCCTCTTGATTCGCCATAGGGATATAGACTTTTTTAACACCTTGGTCTCTAAGTGAAATCACCATCGGTAGAACACCATTGATAGGTTTGATTGTGCCATCTAACGACAGCTCTCCAATAAAGCAGACATCTTCCTCTATTTCCTCTACTTCTCCCTTTGCAGCCAATATCCCTAGTGCAATAGGCAGGTCAAGCTGTGACCCTTCTTTTTTAATGGATGCTGGTGACAAATTGACTGTAATTCTAGATAGTGGAAAATCATAATCAGAATTGGTTAGCGCAGATCGTACCCTTTCTTTTGATTCTTTTATTGAGACATCCGGTAATCCAACTATGTTGAACGTGGGCAATCCATTTGTCAGATCAGTTTCCACGTCAATCTGATAGCCACTTAAACCTTGTAAGACACATGCTTTAACATTTGAAATCATTCTTCCCCCTCATCAAAGTTTTTATTTAAACAATCCTTTCTATTGTAACGCGAATCCGTATATAATGAAACCGATTTTCTCATTATTAATTTTTTGTAATATCCTCAATAGAAGAATGATTAAATTTCACTTTATTGATATTGCACTTTTTAATTCTATTTTTATTTGATATAATACTTACGTATTATGAAACAAAAATGTTTTTTAGGAGGAAAAAATGTCATACATTAGCAGAGCCATTGAGACTGCAAAGAGCAGAAATCCAGGTGAAATTGAGTTTCTCCAAGTAGTCGAGGAAATGTTCGAATCAATCCATACTGTTGTAGAAAGTAATCCCAAGTATGAGGAAAATGCCATATTAGAGAGAATGTTGGAACCGGACAGACAGATTCTTTTTCGGGTAACATGGGTTGATGATGCTGGCAGAGTTCAAGTCAACAGAGGTTATCGGGTTCAATTCAACAATTCCATCGGTCCCTACAAAGGTGGTCTAAGACTACATCCTTCTGTAAATTTGAGCATTATGAAATCACTGGCTTTTGAACAGGTATTTAAGAATTCTTTGACAGGTCTACCGATTGGGGGCGGTAAAGGTGGGTCGGATTTTGATCCAAAAGGTAAGTCCGAAAGAGAAATTATGAGATTCTGTCAAAACTTCATGATAGAGCTTTCCCGCTATCTAGGTCACAATCTGGATGTGCCTGCAGGTGATATTGGTGTCGGTATGCGTGAAATAGGATATTTATTTGGTCAGTATAAGAGAATCAAAAACGTATTTGAACCAAGTGTCATTACAGGGAAAAATATTAATTATGGCGGTTCCCTTGTTAGAAAAGAAGCAACAGGTTATGGACTTATCTATTATGTGAGAGAAATGCTTAAAGACAATGGTGAGTCTTTCGAAGGAAAAAACGTCATTATTTCCGGATCAGGCAACGTGGCTATTTACGCCTGCGAAAAAGCCCAACAGTATGGTGCAAATATTATTGCCATGTGTGATTCAGATGGCTATGTATATGATAAGGACGGCATTGATCTTGAAACGATGAAACGTATTAAGGAAAGAGATCGAAAGAGAATAAGTGAATACATTATAGATCATCCAAACGCTGAATATTATTCAGGACAAAAAGGTATATTCAGCTTGAAGTGCGATATCGCACTGCCTTGTGCCACCCAATATGATATTGGTATCGAGGATGCTGCCAAGCTAAAAAATAATGGTTGTTTCGTCATCGGGGAAGGAGCCAACATGCCATGCACCAATGAAGCTACAGCCTATTTGCTTGAAAATGGATTTTTGATTGCCGCTTCAAAGGCAGCAAATGCGGGAGGTGTTGCCACATCAGCTTTGGAGATGTCTCAAAATAATATGGGTCTATATTGGGATTTTTCTGAAGTCAATGAAAAGCTGGATCATATTATGGTTAATATTTTCAACACAACAAAAAAAGCCGCAACTAATTACGGCTTTGATAAGAACTATTCAGCAGGGGCGAATATCGCAAGCTTTTTGAAAATATCAGATGTCATGTTGAACCATGGAATCTTTTAAAAAATTGACTGAAGCTGATTTTCAAATCAGCTTTTTTTATACCGAAAAAGCATCTTCAATATGATTAATCCTATTGTCCTGCAGAAAAATCTCTATGACATCAAATCTGAATTGTGTGTTTCTGATTCCTTTGTAATTAATGTATGATTGCGCTCCTTTAATAATTTTTCTGATCTTGCTTGGTGTAATCGCTTCACGAGGCAATCCATATTTCATGGTATGTCTCGCTTTCACTTCAATAAAGCACATAATATCCCCTTGCTGCGCTATTATATCGATTTCAGCTATCCTGTTTTGAAAATTATTTGCAAGAATCCTGTACCCCTTTTTTTTCAAAAACCGAACTGCCTTCTCTTCACTCTCTTTTCCAAGTTTTCTTTTATTCATTCAAGCTCCCAAGTAGCGTTATTTGTTCGTTTCTGTCTAATATCTTTTTAAGAAAGGAATTTCTGTGCAATTCGCATTTTCCAAATTGTTGCAAGGCCTCGATGTGTTCTTTTGTACCATATCCAGCATTTTTGTTGAAATTATACATTGGGTAATTTTCGTGCAGCACAGCCATCTCCTTGTCTCTTGTCACCTTGGCGATAATTGATGCGGCTGCTATACCATGGCACTTCGAGTCTCCCTTGATGACACCCATCTGAGGTATATCGATGGGTATTTTCTCCGCATCAATCAAAACAAAATCCGGTTTGATTTTCATGCCATCTTTATCTGACAGATTCTCAATTGCTCTTATCATGGCCATATGAGTCGCCCTCTTTATATTGAAAATATCGATTTCCTGGTTTGATGCAGTTCCTATGCCAATAAAAAGAGCCCCCTTATAGATTTCTAGGTATCTTGCTTCCCTGTTTTTTTTGCTAAGCATTTTTGAATCATTGACACCCTCTATATATAATCCTTTCGGCATGATAACAGCACAGGCAGTGACATTGCCCGCCAGACAACCTCGACCTACCTCATCAATGCAAGCTATATACTGGTAACCCTTTTTGTAAATACTGTTTTCTATTGCTAACATCCTTATGGCCTTTCCATTGTCAATTTCCCTAATCTACCTTTTCTGAAATCACTAATAATCAATCTTGTTACCCTTTCCAAGTCGATTTCATTACCCTTCAGTAGACAACCGTTCTTAATCCCTATATCATACATCATATCTTCCATATTGCTCAGGTCTGACAGATTATATTTTTTTCTTAGATTATCCGGATAATTCTGTCTCATAAAATCTAGAATAAAAGTGGCTATATCTGTTTTATTTAGGATTTCTTCCCTAATTGCTCCTGTTGCGGCTAATCTATATCCCTGTTCATCTGTCTCAATCTTGGGCCATAAAATGCCGGGGGTATCCAGCATATCGATATTGTTTTTTACTTTGATCCATTGTTTTGCCCTGGTCACACCGGGTTTGTCCCCTGTAGCTGTACCCTTTCTTTTTGAAATGTTATTGATAAAGGTCGATTTTCCGGCATTGGGTATCCCTACAATCATGGCCCTGATTTGTTTGTTGTAAAATCCTTTTTTCTTGTATTTCATTTCAATCTCATCAGAAATCACTTTCAGTGCACCCATGAATTTCACGATGGAGTCTTTTGTCGAGTTAAAAAGAACGCATTGAATATTCTTTTTTTTGAATTCCGCCATCCATAATTCTGACAATTTGTTGTCAGCTAAATCTGATTTATTCATAACAATTATATGATGTTTATTTGCTGAAACCTCGTCAATTATTGGGTTTCTGCTGCTCAATGGAATTCTAGCATCGATTATTTCAATAATGACATCCACCAGTTTAAGGTTTTCTCTTATTAATTCGTTGGTTTTTTTCATATGACCGGGGTACCAGTTTATTGACATTTCTGCCTCCTTTAAAAAAACGAGGACTATCAAGCCCTCATTATCGGAATAATCTTTTTTCTTTAACTTTTGCGGCTTTACCGGTTCTTTCTCTCAAGTAGAACAGTTTAGCCCTTCTTACTCTACCTTTTCTGGTGACTTCCAATTTTTCTATCTTAGGTGAATGTACAGGGAAAGTTCTTTCAACGCCAACACCAGAAGCTATCCTTCTAACTGTGAATGTCTCTCTGATACCGCCATTTTGTCTCTTGATAACAATGCCTTCATAAACCTGAATTCTCTCTCTTGTACCTTCTGTAACCTTGTAGTGAACCTTTACAGTATCACCGATATTGAAATCTGTCAAATTTTCTTTTAATTGTTCTTGTTCCAAAGCTCTTATAATATCCATCGTATACCCTCCTTTCTTAGTGTTCTTGTAGTATTTACAGAGGACCACCGTATACTCCAATGTATTATAGCACAAGGAAAAACTGTATTCAATAATTATTTTATGTCTTGTCCAAAATAGGCTTTTAGCTGAAAGTACTCGTTGATAAGATCACTTTTGTCGTTGATGAGATCAGGTCTGTTATTGATAGTTGTTTCCAGGGATTTGAATCTTTGCCATTTGAGTATTCTCTGATGGTTGCCTGAGAGTAAAACATCTGGTACTTCAATTCCATTAAACTCCCTGGGTCTGGTATATTGGGGATGCTCCAATAATATATCACTATGTGATTCTATCATTCCGGATTCCTCATTGCTTAGAACACCAGGTATCAGCCGTCCTACAGCATCCACTAAAATAGCGGCAGGTAGCTCCCCCCCTGTCAGTACATAGTCGCCAATTGAAATGACTTCATCGATGTAATGATCTATAATCCTCTGATCCAGACCTTCGTAATGGCCTGCAATGATCATCAGATCTTTCTCATTGGAAAGCTCTTCCACCAACTGCTGGTTCAGCGGTTTACCCTTTGGAGACATATAGATAACTCGGGTGTCAACAATCTTATTGTCCATGATTGCACGAAAAACCGGCTCCGGCTTCAACAGCATACCGGGCCCACCTCCAAATGGATAGTCATCCACCTTCTTATGCTTATCTTCAGTATAGTCTCTCAGGTTAACATAATTGATTTCAAGCAATCCTTTTTTGACAGCCCGTCCGATTATGCTGACACTTAATATGTTTTCCAACATCTCTGGGAAAATGCTGATTAGCTTAAATACCATCAAACAACCCTTCAATCTTACTGATTATCATTATTTTTTTACTGATATCCACTTGTCTGACAACTTCCTTTATGGCTGGAATCAATTTATTGGTATCATAATCCAACTCATACACATCATTGGCACCTGTTTGATATACATTTGTGATGACACCTAGTTCATTGGCGTTTTCATCTAGAACTCTAATCCCAATCAAATCGAATAAATAATACGAGTCTTCGGGTAGTTTCCGTCTGTTTTCAAAGTCAATTGACAGATATAATCCTTTGAATTTTTCGACATCGTTGATGTGGTTCAGATCCTTGAATCTCAGATAAACCAGGCCCTTAGCATACCTTGCGTTTGTTATTTCAAGCCTTACATTCGTTTCATCCAGATAGACATATTGGAGTTGCTCAAACCGTTCAACATCATCTGTCATGGAAACACATTTGACTTCTCCGTTGATTCCATGTGTATTGACTATTCGTCCTACTATTATCCTATCCATTTTATCATCCTCAAGAATAAAGGATTAGCAAGAGCTAACCCTTATTGAATTATCTCTATGATAACTCTTTTGTTGTCCTTAGTAGCAGCGGCCTTAACCAGTGTTCTTAGTGCCTTGGCAATTCTTCCCTGCTTACCAATGATTTTTCCCATATCTTCAGGTGCAACTTTTAGTTCAATAACAAGAGATTGGCTACCTTCCACCTCATTAACGCTTACCGCATCAGGATTATCAACAAGAGATTTTGCAATATATTCTACTAACTCTCCCATTTTTTGCACCACCTTTATTCGATTTCTTCTTTCTTGTCATAAACACCATTGTTTTTAAACAATGTGCTCACAGTGTCGGTTGGTTTCGCTCCAATGCTGATCCATTTGAGAGCTTTTTCAACATCGATTTTCACAACTTTTGGATCTGAAACCGGGTTGTAGTAACCGATTTCTTCGATAAATCTTCCATCTCTCGGTGCTCTTGAATCCGCAACCACTATCCTGTAAAAAGGCTTCTTTTTTGCACCCATTCTCTTTAATCTGATTTTAACTGCCATGTTGTTTTCACCTCCTGTTTTTCTTATATATTATTTAAAGATTATTTGAAATCTTAAACTAACCTCTTTGCTTTAAAACGGCATTTTGAATCTGCCGCCCTTTTTCATCATTTTATTCATACCACCCATTTTTTTCATCATCTTCTGTGTTTCAATGAATTGCTTCAGCAATTTATTGACCCTCTGTACTGAGGTGCCGCTTCCGTTGGCGATTCTCTTCCTTCTGCTGCCGTTGATGATGGAAGGATCTTTGCGTTCTTTCTTTGTCATGGATTGTATAATGGCTTTTATGTAAACCAATTCTTTTTCGTCAATTTTTAGGTTTTTCAGTTGCTTTGAATTGGCTCCCGGAATCATCTCAAGTAATTGATCCAGGGGTCCCAAACTTTTCATCTGTTCCATCTGGTCCAGAAAATCATCTAATGTAAAACCCTGACCTCTGAGTTTTTCTTCCATTTCTTTAACTTTTTTGGAGTCGAATGATTCTTGAGCCTTTTCAATCAAGCTTAGAAGATCACCCATTCCCAAAATTCTTGAAGCCATTCTGTCTGGATGAAATGCTTCCAAATCTGCCATTTTTTCACCGGTTGTCACAAATTTGATTGGCTTGCTGGTTACAGCTCTGATGGATATTGCAGCCCCACCTCTCGCATCTCCATCTACTTTAGTCAATATCAGACCGGTTATTTCCATGTCCTTATTAAATGATTCAGCTATTTTAACAGCATCCTGCCCAGTCATGGCATCCAATACTAGCAGTACTTCACTTGGTTTGACTCTGTTTCTGATTTGAATGAGTTCTGCCATCAGTTTTTCATCTATATGAAGCCTACCGGCAGTATCGATAATCAACACATCATTCCCATTTTTTCTGGCTTCCTGCAGTGATTTTTCTGCTATCAAAACTGGGTCTGTTTCGCCTTCAATTTTAAATACAGGAACTTCGACGCTTTTGCCTACTACCTCAAGTTGCTTGATAGCGGCAGGTCTATAAATGTCACATGCTACCAGTAAAGGCCTCTTGTTCTGTTTTTTGAATCTCAATGCCAGCTTGCCTGCGGTGGTTGTTTTTCCCGCACCCTGAAGTCCACACATCATGATGACAGTAACTTCTGAGGAAGAAAACTGGATTTTTGACTCCTTCTCGCCTAGAATCTTTATCATCTCTTCGTTTACTATCTTGACTACTTGCTGACCTGGTGTCAGGCTTTCCATGACCTCTGAACCCATGGATCTTTCCTTGACGCTCTTGATGAAATCCTTTACAACCTTGAAATTAACATCAGCTTCCAGTAAAGAAAGCCTAATATCTCTCATTGCTTCATCAATATCCTTTTCATTTAGCTTGCCTTTGCCTTTAAGCTTGTTTAGCGCACCTTGCAACTTATTTGATAAGCTTTCAAATATCATTAAATCACCTACATTGATTCTATAATTTTTCCGATATCGGATATTAGTATTTCTTTCCCATCTGTATCGTTTATTAATCTGTCTCTAATGCTCTCAAGTTCTATAATTATTTTTTTATTCTTATCAATCAAACCCAGGTTTTTTTCATAAAACTGAAGATTGTTTTCTGCCCGCTTCAATAGGTCAAACACACCTTGTCTCGTAACATTCAGAATCTCTGCTATTTCACTTAAGCTCATATCTTGAAAATAGTATAGCTCCAGAACATCCTTGTGCTTGCTGTTCAACAGATTTGAGTAATAATCAAAAAGTTTACCAATTTCTTCCAGTCTTTCCAGCATGTCATCACCTGTAAAGTTATTTACTTGACACCATGTTATATTAAGCTATTTGAGCTATATTGTCAATACTTGTATAGACTTTTGACAAAATTTTATTCAAATATGGCATCCACAAAATTATTTGGGTCAAATAATTGAAGGTCATCTAGCTTTTCTCCCAACCCCACGTACTTGACGGGTACATCCAATTCCTTTTGCACGGGAATTATAATACCACCTTTAGCGGTGCCATCAAGCTTGGTAAGAATGATGCCATCTATTTTTGCCACCTCTTTGAAGGTTTTAGCCTGTATGATGCCATTCTGACCGGTTGTCGCATCCAAGACCAAATAGACCTGCTTGTGCTTTTTATCATACTCTTTCTCAGCTACCCTGAATATTTTATTCAGTTCATTCATCAGGTTTTTCTTGTTGTGCAATCTGCCTGCTGTGTCACAGATAAGAATATCGGTGCCCCTTGCTTTTGCGGCTTGTATGGAATCAAAAATAACTGCAGCAGGATCACTGCCTTCCTTGTTCGCTATGAGGTCTACGCCTGCCCTTTCGCACCATATTTGGAGCTGATCGATTGCTGCAGCTCTAAAGGTGTCACCGGCAGCTACCAGAACCTTTTTTCCCATTGATTGATAACGGTGAGCCAGCTTGCCTATGGTTGTCGTTTTTCCGACTCCGTTGACGCCTACTATCAGAATAATCATTGGAGTTTCCAGTGTACTGTCGTCAAAAGATTCGCCTTCCATTATGGCGTCTTTCAGATGTCTCTTCAATGCAGACAAGATACTCTGCTGATCCTTAAGCTTTTCATCCTTAACCGTTTTTCTGAGTTTGTCGATGATTTCCATGGTTGATTCCACGCCCATATCTGATGTGATTAGAATTTCTTCCAGCTCATCCAGCAATTCATCGTCAATTTTGCTATGTAACTTAAACAAATTATCCAGCTTGCCTGACAGATCATTTTTTGTTTTAGACAATCCTTCAGTAAATTTCTTGAAAATATTAACAGCCATTTTCCCTCCTAATTATTGTAATCTGACAGTTTCAACGAGACCAGTTTAGTGACGCCTTCCTCTTCCATGGTGGCGCCGTACAAAGTGTCGACATATTCCATTGTACCTTTACGATGTGTGATGACCAGAAATTGTGTCTCCTTCGAGAACTCCTTTAAATATTTTGCGAATCTATGGACATTGGCATCATCCAAAGCGGCCTCAATCTCATCGAGTATGCAAAATGGTGTCGGTTTGGTCCTCAGAATGGCAAATAGCAATGCAATGGCTGTCAATGCTTTCTCCCCACCAGATAATAAGGAGATTTTATTCAGGTTTTTCCCTGGAGGTTGGGCATAAATCTCAATCTCACTGTTCAATGCATCGTCTTCGTCTGTCAGGACAATATCAGCCTTTCCGCCATTGAATAGACTTATAAATACCACCTTGAAATTTTCTCTTATCTTCTGGTATTCTTCCTCAAATTGCGTTCTCATCTTGTAAGTCAGTTCTTTGATGATTCTGTTCAGTTTAACTTTTGCATCATTCAAGTCATCTCTTTGTTTAGTCAGGAACTCATATCGCTGGGATACATCACTGTATTCGGCAATCGCATTGATGTTGACATCTCCCAGGGATTTCAACTTTCTTTTGAGATCTCTGACTTCCGTATTTAGCCTGGTTAGGCTGATAGTTTCATCCTTATAGGCTTTGATCATAGCAAAGTTCATTTCGTACTCGTCCCACAAGCTGTCGGAGAGTGTCTCAATCTTGCTCGCGGATGATTCGATTTTGAGATTGATAGAATTGATTTCAAGTTGAATGTCATTGATATCCTTGTTGATGTTGTTGACATGCTTCTGTTTCTCATAGGACAGATCTTGTTTGAGCTTCCTCTCCTCATTCAAGTCATGAATCTTCTTTTTATTATCATCAATCGTTTCTTTTAAAATAATATTATCTGATTTCAAAATCTCATTTGACTTGATCATCTCCTGAATCTTAGCGTTGAGACCTTCAAGGACAGTTTTTTCTTCTAAAATAATAGAATCATTCTTCTTTAACGTTTCGCTATTATTCTCCAAGTCCTTCTTAATCAGATTGAGATCATTGGTTATCCCCGAAATCTCAATCCTGCATTCGGTTATCTCCAGCTTTATTTGTTCCAGATAGTCCTGTGCTGATTTATAGTCGGTATGGTTTTCTTCAAGCTCCTTTTCAAGAGATGATATGTTATATTTCAATTGTTTGAGCAAATCTTCTGATTCCTTTTGCTCATTTTGGTAATTTTCTCTTTCTTTTTCCAGATATGCGATGTTTTCAGACAACTTATTGATATTCGCTATAATCTGAATCTGCTCTTCTTTTTCATATCTAATGGATGTTTTGTGGTTTATGATGCTGTTGTAGATGCTTGTGTTCTCATCAATGAAGGATTGGACCGTTTGGCCAGT
>LGGM01000151.1 GCA_001509345.1 Clostridiales bacterium 38_11 | reverse complement strand
AGGCCAGGGGTTCGAATCCCCTTATCTCCACCAAGTAAGAATACAATGTTTGATACAATCGAAACTCGTTGATTTCAACGGGTTTTCGTGTTTTTTGAGTATTCCGGATTTAATTGAGTCACCATTCCGAAGACTAAAGAGTCTTGGAATCCGCTGTAAATTCGTGCTTCCTGATAGTATTCATCCCAAAGAAGCGTGAGATTAGCACTGCTTTTGGCCATTTCCTTGTGAATGTATTCGCAGTCAGGCATGTGTTGAATGTCTGATACATTTTTTTCGGGAAACAGAATTTATTGCAGGTCGGTATCTGATTCAGTAGGTTCCTGGAAAAGTGTGTTTGACAGCGCTTCCAGCTTACTCCCTGAAAATATTTGCGCATGGCGGCAACAAGACCCAGAAGGTTGTCTGAGGTGATTAAACGAGGATGAGCACTTGGCTCATTTCATTTGAATTCCCTTTTTACACCATTATATGGACTTAATCGGGTGATGAAAGGAATTTGTTTTATTGTAATCGTATTGAATATATTTTATAATGAATATCAACAATCATAACACAAGAGAATCAAATAATGTATGATAATAAAAAAATATAAGATTTGCGGAGAAAATGGAATGGAAAAATATTACCTGAATAAAGAAGAAGCTGTATTATTAATAATTGATATCCAAGAGAGAATGCTTCCTGTTATCAACAATGCAAATCAGGTTGTGCAAAGGAACGAGGTGCTTATTGAAGCAGCAAAGCTTCTGGGAGTACCTATAATCTTTACGGAACATAATTCGAAAGGTTTAGGTCATACTATTGATCAGTTGACTCGAAGAATACCAGATGCCAAAGTCTTTCATAAGACAACATTCTCAGCATGCAATGAAGAATTTCTGACTTACTTGAATGAGATCCAAAGAAAAAAGATTATTGTGACAGGTACTGAGTCGCATGTTTGCGTTTTTCAGACATCGAGAAGTCTGTTGGATAATGGTTTTTCTGTATTCTTAGTGGAAGATGCCGTAGGATCCAGAGCGGAAGCGACACTCAACAATGCCGTATCCCAGTTGAGGGATATGGGTGCGATTATCACCAATACAGAAACTGCTGTTTTTGATCTGTTGGAAGAATCAAACACGCCTGAATTCAAGACATTGCTGAAATTAATCAAATGAGAGTCTGGAGCACATTTGCGAACGGAGGAATAGAATCATGTACGAACAAAAAATGAAAGAAACGGATAAATCAGCTTATATTTTGCAATCGGTGATGCGGAAAGGGAAGAATTATTGAAGGATTTCGGAAAGCACACATCAGGGAAAGCCTGCGTCTATATCAACAAAATAAAGGATATTGATTTGTATACAATAGATCAGTCGAGAGGAAGCATATAATGAAAAACATAAGACAAATATTTTTAAGAGGTATATTAACTCTTATACCAATTATCGCCACAATTTACGTGTTGTATTCTCTGTTTAAATTTCTGGATAAGTTTTTAGGTGCATATATTAGCCTATTGATAGGCAGATCTATACCAGGTGTTGGTATTATCGCTATTTTCATTCTGATATTTATCATGGGATCTGTTGTTACAAACGTAATTGGTGAGAGGCTTTTTATATTTGCTGAAAGAATGATAAGAAGGATTCCCATTGTTCCCAGAGTTTACTTTGGACTTAAACAAATAGTTGAAGCTTTTTCACTTCAAGGAAAGAACGTTTTTAATCGGGTTGTTCTGATTGAATACCCAAGAAAGGGTTTGTATGTAGTGGGTTTTCTTACAGGTGAATGCAAGGGTGAGGTTCAGGTCAAAACAGATGCAAAGTTGATGAATGTTTTTGTGCCTACAACCCCAAATCCCACATCTGGAATGTTGATTCTGGTTCCTGAAAAGGAAATAGTCTATTTGGATATGACTGTTGAAGAAGGTCTCAAATTGATCGTAAGTGCTGGCGTGGTAGTACCTGAAACAACTTTATAGTCAAAAAAACCACACAAGTAGTCAGCTCTTTTTGTGATTGTGCAATAATCCGGAAAGTGGGATTGCTGATAGGAGAACTAGATGGAACGTCAAACACGTAAAACCCAAACCGGGTCATATGAAATAATCAACATGAAAAAAGCTGCTGAATCCTTAGCGAAATTTGAAGATTTTTACGAGTATGTAGTAAATCGAGAAACATTGATACCAGAAGAGTTGGCTAAGCTACGAAACGAAGGTAAGGAGAAAACATTACGTTTCAGAGAACTCATGGGTCAAAAATTACTGAACACATCATTTATTAGCTTGCTGAAACAATTTGATATAAAATAAATGCTAAAGTCAACCAGAACTGAAAAAACCGTCCCCAGTGTTAGAATTTCACTAGGGAACGGTTTTTTGCTTTTTTATTCTCGTACATCAGCAAATCGACTTGCCTTAGAAATTCATCCGGAGTGATGAAGCTAGAGCATTCATAAACAGCAGAACCAATGCTAAAACTAATCTCAAAAGGAAAACTGCTGGTCTGATTAAATTCATTTGCGCTTTGTTTGATTCTGTCGATTGCTGATTCTAAGTCTTTATTATTTGTGATATCGGTCACAACACAAAACTCATCGCCTCCAAAGCGAGCGATGAAATCATTCGATCG
>LGGM01000150.1 GCA_001509345.1 Clostridiales bacterium 38_11 | reverse complement strand
GCATTACATTTTATTAAACAATTTATCATAAGCAAATGCTACTAAATCTTTGGAATATCAGCGACTTAGAATAAAATGTTATGAAAATGTATTTGATTATATCTTTGAAAATATGACTTGCGATTTTTGTCTACCCCATAGATTGTACGTTCTGCGAGGATGGTTGGACAATTTAACAAAAGATATTTTATAGATGAATTGCAGGCGAATAAGTCTGCATTTTTTTACACATGCATTTTTTTACATATTGACAGCCTGGTCTAATGGTGTTAGACTATAATTGTCTAATGAAGTTAGACTAAGGAGGTTTTCTTATGGAAAAATATAAACTTGGTGAAATGGAACAGAGATTTGCAGATATCATTTGGGATAAAGCTCCTATTAAAACTCGTGATTTGATTGAGATATGTTCTGAAGAATTCGAGTGGAAAAGAACGACAACATATACCATGCTAAAACGCCTTTGTGAAAGAGGAATATTTCAGAATGAAAATGGAACGGTTATAGTTTCAATAGTAAAAGAAGATTTTTTAGCAGAAAAAGGGGAAGAATTTTTAGAAGAATCTTTTAAAGGGTCTTTGCCAAGTTTTTTAGCGGCATTTACTCGGCGAAAAAAGTTAAGTGAAAAAGATATTGAAGAGATTCAACAATTAATTGATGGATACAAAAGAGAGGTGTAGGTATGTTAGAGAAAATATTTTTACAAGTAATTAACATGAGTTATATAGCAAGTATTGTTATTGTGTTCATATTAGTAGCAAGATTGCTTCTAAAAAAAGCACCGAAAAAGTATTCGTACATATTGTGGGCAGTTGCTCTCGTTAGACTTATTGTACCAATTTCATTTGAAAGCGTTTTGAGCTTGGTTCCAGTAAATTCTACGCCCGTTTCTAACGATGTTTTATACGACATATCACCTAATATAAATACGGGAATGCCTAATATTGATCAATCTATCAGTGGTTCGCTACCAGTAGCAGATGTTGTTGCTAGTGTAAATCCAATGCAGGTTTGGATTTTTATTGGATCATTTATTTGGATTTTGGGGATTGCTATTCTCTTAATCTATGGAATGGTATCGCTTATAAGAATGAAAGGTAAATTAAAAAATGCAAACTGTGAAAAGGACAATATTTATCAATCTGATAACGTGGCAATACCATTTGTTTTAGGTTTGATCCAACCGAAGATATATCTGCCTGCTTCTTTGTCAGAATCCGGGAAAGAATATATCTTGCTTCATGAACAAACCCATATCAAGAGATTTGATCATATCATTAGATTTATAAGTTATTTAGTTTTATGCATTCATTGGTTTAATCCTCTTGCTTGGATAGCTTTTTGGTTGAGTGGTAAAGATATGGAGATGTCTTGTGATGAATCTGTTATCAATCAATTAGGACATAGTGTAAAAAAAGATTATTCGCAGTCATTGCTAAATTTAACAACAGGAAGAATGAAGATTGGATTGACGCCTCTTGCGTTTGGTGAAGGAGATACAAAAGGAAGAATTAAGAACATTTTAAATTTCAAGCAACCTAAGTTTTATATTATTATTATAGCTTTAGTCATTCTTATCATTACGTCGATTGGTTTGTTATCAAATCCGCTTGGTGAATCTGTTTATGGAAATAGTACAGAATCAATAACTAGAATCATTCAATCAATTGATTTATATGAGGGAAAAACAGTTGAAATTCTAGAGATAAAAGATTATGACGAAGATAGAATAGTCGCGTTTTTAAGTGGAGGCAATCCATCAGTCATAGAATTTGAGAAAAATGGAAATGGAAACTATGTAAATCCACGATCAGAAACACATGGGAATCAAGCATTAAGCAATTTTATAATCGGACATATTGGCAATACAGACTCTGTTATTGTTGTAAGTATTAAGAATCAACATAGCGAGATAATGGATTTTTCATTCAAAGCAAATGAAGAAATTTATGAAGTGAATTTTGATAGTGATGGCCCAGATGTTCAGTGGACAAAGCTTAAAGAATCTGATGCTGGATATAGGTTTGAATGGGACTATATTGATGGGAATTTGAGTCAGGTCGATTCTAATACATCTGACATCTGGATTCAAAATCCTTCAATGGATCCAATTGAAGTTGTTAAGAGTGCAATAGAAAATCAGATTGGCAAAGACTATACAATTTCAGTGAGATTTGTAGGAGCGGTAGTCGATGATGCAGAAACTCAACGTCAAACTGAAAATTATAAAGGTAGTGAGCTTGCTGACAAGAGAGGATGGACAGACCAATATTTGACAGAGAATTTTCTTGTTGTCAAAGCAAGCTATGATATTGAATACGATCATACTAAAACATTTATGGATGACGGGAATCTTGAACAATATTTTTATTTAACGAGAGATATTGACACAGGTCTATGGTCAATTATTGATAATAGTAGCTCATCACCTCGTTAAAAGAATATAGGATAATAATTAATTTAGACGGGGATAGAAATCGAGAGATATCCCCTTTAATAGTCCGATTTATTAAATTGTATAAGACTAATGTAATACCGCATGTGGAGACCGTCTGTCTGCTGACAAGAAAATAGATGTAGTTACCCTTGAGAATGGCGTATTTACGGTGTTTTCAAGGGTTTCTTAATTTTTGATG
>LGGM01000149.1 GCA_001509345.1 Clostridiales bacterium 38_11 | reverse complement strand
CTTGCACACTATGCATCTGTACTGATGGTGTTTTTTTTGGGATTGACCTATGTCCTTTCCTATTATTACTTTTCGAGAGATACCGATATGCTGATACCGCTTCCGATTAAAGGCAGAAGCATCATCATATCAAAATTCATTTCTCTCCTGGTGTTTGAATATTTTGTTTTAGCTATCTTTATTATACCTGTGCTCATCATAAATCATAGCCTGGTTGGTGGTGGTTTGATCTACTATCTCAAAGCGATTTTGGTGTTTCTATTGACGCCTGTTGTGCCCTTGTCCCTGGCATCGGTCATCATCATCACCATTATGAAGTTCACAAACATCAAAGGCAAGAAGGATCTGATCCGTGTTGTCTCCATGTTTCTGTTCCTGTTTGTCTTTTTAGGTCTTCAAATCGTCATTCAAAGAGTCATGGTGAATATACCTTTCGGTAGTGAGCAGGAATTTTTCTCCAAACTTTTTACGGATAACCGATATATGATTGATATGCTGGGACGGTTTTATCCATTGTCCAGATGGGCTGCTTTAAGCCTTGCTGACGACAGTGTTATTGCTTTAACCGGATTGGCTGGTGTGTTGCTGACGAGTATGGTCTTTTTTGCTGCGGTGGTTCTTTTCAGTGAGAAGATGTATTTGGGTGGAATAATCGGTGGCAATGAAACGCAATCCAAAAAGAAAGCACTTTCCAAGGAAGAATTTGAAAAGGCATCCGGTAAGGTTTCGAATAGCTTTATGGCCATTTTCAAGGTTGATTTGATTACACTGATCAAGACACCTATCTATATGTTCAACTGTGTCAGTATAGTGGTACTGGTTCCATTTATATTCTTGGTCATGCCTGCATTGACTGGGGTATCCTCAGACATGGATTTCATTATTGGCATATATCAGTCCAATGTCAAACTCTTTGCCTTTGGTCTTGCTGGCGCATATATGCTTTTTGCAGCCCTCAATCCTACGGCTTCAACCACATTTTCCAGGGAAGGCAAAACCTTTTATATCACCCGTATTATCCCTGTAGAAGCAAAGGATCATATCATCGGAAGGGCTTTATCCCCTATGCTGATGCAGATTTTTTCCATCATAGTGATTTCATTTGGTATACGATTTTATATACCCATAAACTTCAGCACAATTTTGATATCCGCTTTTTTGGGGTTTGCGGCATCGCTGCCTGTCATTCTTTCGGGGATACTCATCGATATCAGCCGTCCATTGCTTGATTGGGACACCCCACAGAGGGCAGTCAAACAGAACATGAATGTTATTTTCGCCATGGCCATCGGCGCTGTCATGGCCTTGGGAATAGGGTTCTTGACTTATCTGATGATCAACATCAATCTGGCTACCTTGATTATCCTATTGATTGACCTGATTATTATTGTGGCTCTGACCTATGTCATGTATCACTTGGCTAACAAACGTATAGCCTACCAACTGGCAAATATGGAATAGAGGATGGCATGTAACAATTTTTAAGCAGTATATTATGATATCGTTTTGAACTGCTGTGGCTTTTTATCATTTTATTAAAGTCTTTAATTACTCGTTGAACAATCTCATGAGATCACCATATCCCTCTTTATCCATGTCTTCATAAGCTATAAATCTCAGGGATGCTCCGTTGATACAGTATCTCAGTCCTCCTAGTTCCTTAGGCCCGTCATCGAATAGATGTCCCAAATGGGAATCTCCGATTCTGCTTCTGACTTCTGTTCTGACCATGTTCAAAGTTATATCTTTCTCGTACTCAACCACTTCCGCTTCGATTGGTTTTGCGAAGCTTGGCCATCCACAATCGGAGTTGAACTTGTCCAAAGATGTAAATAGTGGCTCTCCTGTTACAATATCCACGTAAATCCCTTTTCCATTGAAATCCCAATACTCATGGGTAAACGCTCTCTCGGTGGCTTCTTTTTGTGTTACTTGATACTGAATATCCGTCAGGTTTTGCTTAATGATTTCATCCTCCGGCTTGATGTATTTCTCAGGGTCTATGATAATCTCATCAGCCAGATTCAGATCAATGTGGCAATAGCCGTTAGGATTCTTTTTGAGATAGTCCTGGTGATACTCTTCTGCCAGATAGTAATGCTGCAATGGCTCCACTTCAACCACTATGGGCTTGGTATAATTGACTTGTTCATCGGCTATGATTTTGTTGATGACTGCCAGTTGATCCTCATCTGTGTAGTAGATGCCTGTCCTGTATTGAGAGCCTACATCATTGCCTTGTTTGTTGACACTGGTCGGGTCGATAACTCTGAAATAGTACAGCAGCAAAGTCCTCAAATCCACTACCTCTGAATCATATCTGACATGGACCGTTTCAGCATGTCCGGTATTCTTGTAGCATACTTCCTCGTATGTTGGATTTTCCGTATTTCCATTCGCGTAGCCAGAGGTCACATCAAACACACCTGGCAGCCTGTCCATGTATTCCTCCAAGCCCCAGAAGCATCCTCCTGCAAGATAAATTTCTTTCATCACGATTTCACTTTCCTCCTTTGTTTGTTTTAATGTCACGGCTGTATTCTCACTGTTTGTTGTATCTTGCTTTTTATTGGCATTAATATATTTTGGGATCAAAACTATTCCAATTAGACCTAAAACTGCAACGAGTATAATCCCTTTACTTGGCATTTTATT
>LGGM01000148.1 GCA_001509345.1 Clostridiales bacterium 38_11 | reverse complement strand
TTTAAAACGATATAAAGATTCTCATCATAGCCGATTTGCACATTTTTATCAATCAGTTCGGATATCTCTTCCTTATTACCTTCCCAATCATCATCCTGTAACAATGTTGAGCTTGCCAAAATTGAAAAGACATGGCTTCTCATGGATTGTGTTATAGATTCGAGCTGTATCTTTTCCAACTGGTCTGTAATAAAAAATCCAACGATGGACATGGCAAGAAAAACTAACAGTAAATAGATGATGATGAATCGCCACCTTATGCTTCTGAACATTGCTAAATCCTCCTGAAGTAATATCCTACCCCTCGTTTTGTGATGATATACTTGTCGTCAATCGTTTCTATCTTTTCTCTCAACCTTCTAACTGTCACGTCAACCGTCCTCAGATCTCCATATTCATACCCCCAGACCATTTTCAGCAAATGCTCCCTGTCGAATACCTTATCCGGGTTAAGAATCAGAAATTTAATGAGTTCAAATTCCCTGTGTGTCAGGTCTATTATTTCTCCATCCCTAAAAACTTCCAACTTATTGAAGTCAATCTTTAGATTTCCATATTGAACAATTTTAGATTTTTTCTCTTCATCCGGATCTTTATACTTTTCTCTTCTGATATTGGCTTTTATGCGTGCGATGACCTCTTTCATGCTGAAAGGCTTTGTGATATAGTCATCAGCACCATAGTCCAATCCCATAATCTTGTCTGATTCCTCTTCTTTTGCCGTCAGCATGATTACAGGTATGGTCATCTGTGTTCGTAATTCCTTCAATACTTCAAATCCATTCTTCAATGGAAGCATGATATCTAGTAGTATCAAATCAGGTTTGACATCCAACGCCTTGTTGATGGCTTCTTCGCCATCAAAAGCTGTATAGACCGCAAAGCCTTCTTTCTCCAGATTATATTTAAGAATATTGGCAATGGGTCTCTCATCGTCTACAACTAATATTTTTTCACTCATAGCACTACCTTCTTAATAAAATTTTACTTATTATATCATATCCTGATCAATTTTTGCCATTTCTTCGAACAGTACCTTAACCCTTCGATAAATCCTGCTATATACTCTATGATATATTATGTCATATGTTTTTACAGCCTCTTTTTCGGGTTTAAAAACCTTTCTGACGTGCACCATGTTTTGAACACCTTCATCTACATCCCGATATTCACCTACCGCTATGAATCCGGCTATAGCAGCCCCCAACCCCGTTGTCTCATATGTCTGAACCTTGAAGACCTCTCTATTGATCAGATTAGCTGTTATCTGACATATGACATCGCTTTGGGATCCTCCGCCAGAAAGTGCGATTTTCTCCATTCTCACACCAGACTTTTTCTCAAGCTTTTCTATTCCTTCTCTCAAAGCGAAACCAATGCCTTCAATGATGGCCCGGTAAAAATGGACTTTTCCATGAACATCACTGAATCCTATGATTGACCCTCTAGCCTCCGGCCTTAGGAGTTCCTGTCCCCAGTATGGCTGAAGAATCAGCCCCTCACAACCCGCAGGTATTGTTTCAAGCTTCTTTTCCAGTATTCCGATAGCAAGATCGCTATCGCCATTGGCTTCAGCCAGCTCTTCATGAGCAAACTCCTCCTCAAACCATTTGATCATCCAATACCCTCTGCTGATTGTAATCTCAGGGTTGTACCAGCCATATTTCACCGATGGAAAGGGCGGAAACAAAGGAACAAGCTCGAAATACCGATGGGATGTTGTCTGGATTGTCGCTTGAGAACCAAGTGATATACTGCCCTTATCGAGATTATTGCAGCCTACACCTATTGTTTCACAGCCTTTGTCTGATCCAGCTGACGCTACAGGCAACCCTTCTCTAAGACCGGTCTCAATAGATGCTTCCTGTGAAAGATACCCCATTATCTTACATGGTTCAATCAGATCATAAAGATACTTATCCTCAATCTGTAATATTTGTCTTTTAATATCATTTTTACCCGTCCATTTGAATCGTTTGTAATCAAATGGAAGATGACCAATTGTCGATGCTGTGCTATCCAGAAATTTCCCGACCAATTTGCTGTTTAAATAGGTGGAAAGTAACAGGTACTTACTGGTTTTTTCCCATATTTCAGGCTCGTTTTCTCTCAACCAATTTGCTCTAAATTCTTTGTTGAAGGTCTCTGCTATCCTCTTGAATTTGACCAAGAACAATGCAATTCTAGCCCATAGCGCCATTGGTCTAACTTGTTCGGTTTTTCTGGTGTCAGCCCATATTATGCAATCCCTTAATGGTTTACCTTCCTTGTCAACCACAACGATTGAATCTCTTTGACAGGATAGTGTGATACCTTTGATATGATCAATCAAGTCCTCATTCTCAGATTTAAGCTTTTGAATACCTTCACAAATTTTGTGCCACAAAATATCTGGATGGATTTCTTTCCAACCTGGCTCGATAGATTTGTATTCAGTGATCATATACTTGACTTTCATTTCTAGATTGCCAGTTGAATCAAAAACCAATATGCGCACACTTTGAGTACCACAGTCAACAGACATGAAATAAGTTTTATTATCCACTTTTATCTCCAATTTTTGCTTTATTTTATATCATTATATCAAATTAATGATAAACATCATAACAAAACCGAATGGATATCGGTTTAACTTTTATTTGATGATCTATCTAATATATGGTATAAACAATATGAG
>LGGM01000051.1 GCA_001509345.1 Clostridiales bacterium 38_11 | reverse complement strand
TGATAGCGATTAATTTTTTCATATAGACTTGTTCTACTGATTTTTAAAATCTTTGCTGCATGGATTTTGTTGCCCAAACTTAGTTCCAATGCATTCTTGATCTCTTTGATCTCAAGCTGAGCTACCATTTCTTTTAGACTCTCACTTTTATTGTAGCCATAATGGTCCAATCTTTTTTCCCTGATATGATAGGGTAGATGATGCTTAGTAATTGCAGCCTCCTTACCCACCAGGTTAATGGCTCTCTCTATTGTGTTTTCAAGCTCCCTTACATTTCCAGGCCAGTCATACTCAATCAAAAGTCTCATGGCTTCATCATTAAATTCTATTACATATCGGTCCATCTCGTTAGCTTTGTTTCTCAACAAAAATTTAGCAAGAACGGGGATATCTGTTTTTCTTTCTCTTAGAGGTGGTATCTCTATCTTGAATATATTTAGGCGATAATAAAGATCCTCTCTGAATGTTTTTTGCCTGATCATTTCCTCCAGATTTTTATTGGTCGCTGCAATAACTCTGACATCGACTTTTTTAACGGTTGTGCTTCCAATTTTCTCTATTTCCTTTTCCTGAAGAAAACGAAGCAATTTAGCTTGCATCGTCAGAGGCAGATCGCCAATCTCATCCAGAAATAGGGTGCTTTTATCAGCAATCTCAATCTTACCCAGTTTGCCTTCTTTTTTCGCACCTGTAAAGGCTCCATACTCATAACCAAACAGCTCTGATTCCAGCAAATCATGGGGTATGCTGGCACAATTCAATCTTACCATTTCAAAATCTCTTCTGTAACTGGCATTGTGGATTGCATTGGCATAAAGCTCCTTGCCTGTTCCACTCTCTCCCAATATCAATACACTAGACTTACTTTTTGCAACCTTTAGAGCCAGGTCTTTTGTTTCTTTCAATAATTGGCTTTCTCCAATGATATTGTCAAAGGTATTCTCAGGTCCTCTCGCTTTTTTTAATTCCTTCTTGAAATATTCCAATTCCTTTTCCATAAGGACAACCTTTTTCACATAGGAATCAAGGTCTGCTATGTCTTTGAAAACAACCGAGCCCACTACACCGATCAGTTCACCCTCTTTGTTGTGTATCGGGACCCTGTCTGCAAGCATATGGCTACCATTTATTTCCTGTACTTGGCCAATCTCCGGGATTCCTGTCTTAGCCACAATGTGCATCCGGGTATTTTCGATTATCTCTGTTACATGCTTACCGATAGCTTCCTCTTGTGTCACATGATTGAATTCGCAATAAGATTTGTTCATCAGTACAATGATACCATCCTTATCTGTCACAACAAGCCAATAATAGAATTGCTCAAAAATAATCTTATACAGCTCAAGCCAATTCATGTTTTGATCAAACACGTATCCTCACCATCTTTCTCTTGGATTTATAAGCTTATTTATAAGCCCTCTCATATTGTACAGGCCACTCTACAACGGTATGAAGCTCTTTTGCTGCTTTATAGACCCAATTAGGCTCTCTGAGCAGTTCTCTTCCCAGAAAAACCAGCTCCGCTCTGTTATTCCTTAGTATCTCCTCAATCATTAATGGTGAGGTAAGCAATCCACCTGCTATTACTGGAAGTCCAGTGTTTTTCTTAATAACCTCCGCATGCCTGACCTGATATCCGGGATACACATCCATTTCACACAATACCACACCACCTGTACTGACATCTATGATATCAACACCCAGGTCTTTTACCAGATTTATCATATCAGCAAGTGTCTCAGCTTCATTGCCGCCCTCCACATATTCATAGGCAGAAATTCTTAGCTGCAACGGTTTTGACTCAGGCCACTCTTTTCTGACCGATTCAATGACCTGTCCAAGAAATCTAGTTCTATTTTTCAATGATCCGCCGTATTCGTCATTCCTTTCATTGGATAGTGGCGATAGAAACTCATTGATCAGATAGCCATGTGCTCCATGAACCTCAACCATATCAAATCCCGCTTGTAGAGCCCTTTTTGTTGCCTCTCCAAATTTCTTGACGACATCTTGGATGTCACCATGTGTCATTTCCCTGGGTTTTTTCATCCTGTCGCTAAAAGCTATCGGACTAGGAGCTATGCATTCCATGGCTTCAACAGTGGATTTTCTACCAGCATGAGCTAATTGTATCCCCATCTTTGCACCATATTTATGGCCTAGATCGACAATTTTTTTAAGCCCTTCAATGTGTGAATCATCCCATATGCCAAGGTCATTATCTGATATTCGTCCCTTCGGTTCTATCCCTGTGGCTTCAAGTGTTATAAGACCTACGCCACCTATAGCTCTTGCTGTATAATGTGTGAAGTGCCAATCATTGGCATAGCCATCCTTTTCAGCTGAATACATGCACATTGCAGGCATGACTATCCTATTTTTTAACGTAAGGTCCTTAATGGTGAATTCTTCAAATATTTTTGACATTTTATCCTCCAGTTATTTTTATTTGTTTTGACTTATTATATCATAATCTTCCTTTTTCGGAATCAGAAACTGTCATTAAACTCACAGGAAAATCCATCTTCATAACCCCTCTTAATACAGGGTTTTGTTCTGATCCTTATCATAAATCTCAAAAGGAACCAGACACTCATCCCTCTCTATCTGTTCGCTTCTTAATTTCTCATCTTTTTTGAGCCCTGTTAAAACATCATAAAGGTATTTGTCATCAAAGCCCACTCTCTCGGCATCAGATCTTGTGGCACCGTAATACATGACAGGAATCTTCGCCCAGTGGATTGCAGAATAGCACATGGGACAAGGCTCGCAAGTCGTGTATATTTCGCAGTCTGACAGATCAAACCTGCCAAGCTTTTCAGTTGCTGTTCTGATAGCTACAATTTCAGCATGATTGGTTGGGTCATTGGTTGCGATGACTTTGTTGTGTCCCACGGCAACCACTTCACCATCTTTGACAACAACCGCACCAAAAGGTCCACCTTCCTTGTTTTTGATTCCGTTTAATGCTTCCTTTACTGCTATTTTCATGAATCTGTTCATTGAATATCACCTCGTTTGAAGCTAATTTTACTGCTTTTTCTACGAATTGACAACCCTCATAATGTTTTCTGTTGTCTGCTTGATGAGCATTTGTGCATTTTCCATATCCTCCACAAGAAACATAGGAAACAACACTATATCAAACATAACATCTATGCCATTAATCCCGCTCTAAGCCTCCTGTCCTATTATTCTACATTTATATCGACAAAGCTCATTGTGCTTACATCAAACAGCCCCATATCAGTTACTTTAACCTCAGGAATTACAGGCAAAGCTAGAAAACTTAGGGTCATCAATGGATCTGCTTCCCTATTCGCACCCAGTTCTTTGTAAATAATTCTGGTGATATCTGATATTTTCTTGGCAACAGTTTCCATAGGGGCATCTGACATCAAGCCGGCAACTGGTAGCGGCAGATAATCCCTTACTATACCGCCGACTACCACCACTATTCCGCCTTGTATCTCTTTTATTTTCTCTATAGCCTTCAGCATATCTTCATCATTATCTCCCAGCACAATCAGATTGTGGGAATCATGGGCTATGGTAGTGGCTATGGCACCACCCTTCAGTTTGAAGTTTTCAATCAAACCCAATCCTATTGTCCCACTCTTGCCGTGTCTTTCAATGACGGCCATTTTGATGATATCAATATATTTATTGGAAATGAATCTATTCTCTCCATCGACGCTGACCTTTCTGATGACAGACTCAGTATGCAGAGACTTTGGGTTCATCCTGATGACTCTTGCGATGTCTGAACGCATTCTTATCTCCAAATCAGTTGCAGTTATCTCACCTATGGTGACAGTATCAATAACCGCTGATATATCCGGTTTCCCAACCTGAAACAATGCGCTACCGTTTTCAGCTACCAGCTCACCTTTTTTGTAGACCTGAACAATCTCAAATTTCTTCAAATCATTTAAGACAATCAAATCAGCGTCATATCCGGGTGCTATGGCACCTATATCCCTTAGATGATAACACTCGGCTGTATTGAGTGTAGCCATCTGAATTGCACTAATAGGTTCTATACCCATTGATATGGCTTTTCTGACATTATAATCAATATGGCCCTCCGACAGTATTTCTCCCGGGTGTTTGTCATCTATGCAGAAAGTGATACGTCTTTCTATTTTTTCACTGACGCCGGCAATCAGCGTCTCCAAATCTCTTGATGCAGATCCCTCTCTGATAGCGATATACATACCTAGAGAAAGCTTCTCTGCCATTTCCGCCAGATTGGTGCACTCATGGTCAGTCTTCACGCCATTGATGATGTAAGCATTCAGTTCCTTCCCAGTCACCAGGGGGCTGTGTCCATCGATTATCTTCCGATCTGCCAACAACACCTTGTCAATAATGGCTTCATCTCCTGCTATAGTACTGGGGTAGTCCATCAGTTCACCTAACCCTAGCACAATATTCTCACCCATCAATACCTCAATATCCTTCGCTTTCAATATCGCACCGGAATGTTCGAACTTTGTTGATGGAACACAAGAAGGCATCATCAAAAACACATTCAAGGGAATGTTGCGGGTGGCATTTATCATGAACTGGATTCCTCCCAGACCGCAGACATTGGCAATCTCATGGGGATCCGCAACGATTGTGGTTGTGCCTTTTGGGACGATAACCCTTGCCAGCTGTTCCGGTGTTACAAGAGAGGATTCCATGTGCTCATGACTGTCTATCAGACCCGGTGCCACATATCTACCTTTCATATCAATAGTTTGATGTGCCTCATAATCACCAATACCGATTATCTTCCCGGAATCAATAGCCAGATTGCCTTCAACGATGCTGTGGCTGAATACATTGACAATTTTGCAATTCTTCATGAGCAATTCAACCTTATCTCTGCCTGCTGCCAGTTCAACTCTTCTTTTATACTTATTCTTTAAATCCATATCAATCCTGCCTTTTCTCATTTAGCATAGCCCATACGGTCTCACTCTTGACAGGCAATTTTCTGATCCGAATGCCCAATGCATTCTTGATGGCATTGGTGATGGCTGCCGGTGGCGTATTGATTCCCACTTCTCCTACTGATTTGGCACCATATGGTCCCGTAGGGTCATAGCTTTCAACAAATTCCACATGTATTTTCCCAACCTCCATTCTCGTTGGCACCTTGTATTTCAAAAAACTATTATTGATCAGGTGCCCATTAGATGTATATTTTGCCTCTTCATACAAGGTCATACCTATGCCCTGTAGTAAAGCACCCTCAACTTGAATCTTAGCCAGATTTGGGTTGATGGTTGTTCCACAATCCACAGCTGCAACAAAGTTCAATAGTTTGACTTTACCTGTTCTCTTATCGATCTCCACTTCTGCTCCACCTACCATGTAGGGAGGTGCCGATGTGTTGGAAACATAGGATCCCGATGACACCAATTGCTCCTGGTTTTCGGAATAATACAGTATCTGAGCCAGTTCAGGCAATGAAATATTACCCTTTTCCCAACGGATCAGTGTGCCGTCAAAATCAACCACATCTGTATTGAAATGCCTCATGGCAGCTCTCTTTATTTCGCCGATCATATTTTCAGCTGCTATTCTGACACTATGTCCGGATATGAAAGTGGTACTTGAAGCGTATGCCCCTGAATCAAATGGTGTCAAATCTGTATCAGAAGAGTATACTATTATCTTTTCAACCGGAACCCTCAATGTCTCTGCCGCCATCTGTGCCAGAATGGTATCCGATCCTGTTCCCAAATCTGTTGCCCCGATCATCATGTTGAATGAACCATCGTCATTCAGTTTCAAGATGCAGGAGGCCATGTCGATATGAGGTATCCCAGATCCCTGCATTGCGATAGCCAATCCAACTCCCCGCACTATATTTTCATCAATAACCTGTCTTGGATACTTATCTTTCCAATGCAATTTTTCCAGACATACCGCCATGCATTTATCCAATCCACAGGACTCGATAATCATCGGGGTGCCTTCACGGCCTTCACCCATGACTTCAAATATTTTGGAAGTCTCTTTTACCTTGATCATGTTTTTAATTCTGATTTCCACAGGGTCTATGTCCAGCTTATCCGCCAATTCATCTATGGAAGACTCCAACGCAAAATTTCCCTGAACAGCTCCATATCCTCGATAAGCTCCAGCCGGTGTTATGTTGGTATAGACAACATCGCCCCGGAATGCCACAGCCTCGACCTTGTTATACAAAGGTAGAGACTTGGCTCCGATTACCATCAGAACGGTTAAGGCATGTTCACCATAGGCACCTGTGTTTGATAATACATTCATATCGATGGCTTTTATGGTTCCATCCTTCATGGCGCCTATCTTCATCTCTGTTCTGGTTGCGTGTCTGGTATAGGTGGATTGAAAGACCTCTTTTCTCGAATATATCATTTTGGAAGGCAGCTTGGTCCTGAGCGTTGTCAGTGCGACAAAAAACTCACCATGTACAGCCTGTTTGCCACCATAACCACCACCAATCCTTGGCTTGATCACTCGTATGTTTGAAATGGGCATCATCAAAATGTTGGCCAGAATCCTTCTGATGTGAAATGGGGCCTGGGTGGACGACATGATGGTCAATCTGCCCTGCAGATCCAAATAAGCCGACGAGGAATGAGGCTCTGCCATACAGTGCGAGTTTGCTTCTGTATAGTAGGTTCCTTCATGAACAACGTCACATTGTCTTAATGTTTCAGCAACACTTCCTATTTCCATCTCATAGCTGGAGGCTAGGTTTCGATCCGGCGCATGTCCGATGTCGAACAAGCTGTAGCTTCTGTCATGGTCATGGACTAGAATATCCGAATCCTTTGCCTTCTCAAAATCGATGATGGGTTTTAGCTGTCTATAGGTCACCTTGATAGCATCAAGGGCCTTGTCAACTGTTTTTTCATCAATCCCCGCTACAGCGGCTACTTCATCTCCGATATATCTTACATATTTGTCCAGAATCTTCTTATCGTAAGGCGATGGTTCTGGATAGCCCTGAGCAGCCCTCGTAAACAGGCCCTCCGGTACATTCTTATAGGTTAGAATGCATTTGACACCCTCTATCGCCGAGGCCTCTTCCACATCGATATCCATGATTTCTGCGTAGGCGTAGGGGCTTCTTTGCACCTTAACAATCAATGCATTCTGCGGACTTAAATCATCAGTGTAAGCCGGTTTTCCGGTGACAAGCCCTTTCCCATCAATCTTGGGAATCGATTTTTTTACACCCATTTATTTCACCTCCAGATACTTCAGTATGGCTCTGTGTTGACCTTCATAGCCCGAGCATCTGCAACTATTTCCCGCAAGATAATGTTTGATATTCTCCATACTGAAATCATCCAGATCATGCTTCATGGAATGTATTGCCATGACGAGTCCTGGAGAACAGAACCCGCATTGCTCAGCTCCTTCAGCAGTTATAAAATCAGCTATCAATCCAGCCTCTTCCGGTATTCCTTCAACAGTCAAAATCTCCTTTCCCACTGCTCTGATGGAATAATAAGAGCATGAATTGACCAGTTTATTGTCGACTGATATCGAGCACATGCCACAGGATGTCGTATCACAGCCTCTCTTGACACTTTTTATACCTGCCTTTCTGAGGGTGTCCAGTAAATATTCATCAGGCTCAATCAGTAGCCTGCGTTTTTGGTTATTGATTGTCAGCATTATTTCCACAATAATCCCTCCTCCAATATCTCCGATAGCATGACCTCGGCTATGTGTCTCCTATAGGCTCCGCTTCCCCTTATGTCATCCTTAAACTCTATCTGATCCAGCAATTCCTCTGATGTATGTTTTGTGTTGATATCCTGAACAAGAACTGATCTTCCCGGTCTTGCACCAACAGCAATCCTTACGTTTTCTCCGGATGAGACGCTTATATTAACCAGCGAGAAATCCGTATAGGTATGCTTGAAATATCTGCAGGTTGAGTAGTCAACCTTTGGAACAACAATCGATATCAGGATATCATTCAACATGTAGTTTCCACCCAGAAAACGCTCCATTGCAATCTCGCCTTTCTTAAAAAAAATAAGCCTCGCACCCAATGACAGCAGGGCTGTGTTGATGTCAGAAAATGGATATTTGCCACATACGCTGCCCCCGATAGTCACCATGTTTCTAAGCCCAACACCACCGGTTTGCCTGACGGATTCCACCATGCATTTCGGCAGGAAACCGCTGGTCTCAATATCTCGCAGAGTTGTCATGGCTCCAATATGATACTCTCTTGCACCATTGTTGATGTAGGATAAAGACAAATGTGAGAGATCAATCCCAAGATCAGCCTCTCTTTTCTGCAATCTCAAAAATACACCGCCACCAATAATGACCGATTTTTGATGATTTGCTAAAAACTCATAGGCTTCTTCCAATGACGAAGGTTGTACAATTTCTTTGAAATTCATATTAACCCTCCCTCCAATATATTGTAAATTTCTTCTTTTTTATAATTATTTACATTAACAGCATTTTCTACAGCGTGAATATCCTTCAATCCATTGCCGGTTATCACCAGACAAACCGATTGTCTCGAAGCTATTCTCCCGTCACCCATCATTTTTTGATACCCTGCAAATGCGGCTGCTCCGGCAGGTTCAGAAAATACACCAGTTGTAGACCCCAGCATCATGATGCCTTGCAGTATTTCCTCATCACTGACACTTATAAGCTCCCCTTCATATTTTTCCATATATTTGCAGGCTTTAATCACGTCCCTTGGGTTGCCCACGGATATGCTGTCGGCTAAAGTATGGACCTTTTCTTCAATAGGTGTATATGGCTTTCCTTTTTCAAATACCTTCTTGAGCGTGGAGGCTCCTTCTGCCTGAACACCGATTATTCTAGGCATCCTGTCTGTAATTCCCAACCTCTCGAACTCCATAAAGCCTTTGAACAACGAACTTACGACAGTGCCATCACCAACAGACACAAAACAAAAATCAGGTACCTTATAATCATTCTGTACGATTATCTCATACGCACCGGTTTTCTTGCCCTCCAGCAGGTATGGATTGATAGCGGAGTTTCGGCAATACCAGCCTTTTTTCAACCCGATATCCATTGAAATATCAAAAGCCTCATCATAAGTACCTATAAGCGGAAGAACAATTGCACCGGCTGCGATCAGCTGTACAAGCTTCCCTTTTGGTATGGTCGAAGGGACAAAAATATAGGTTTTCAGCCGTGTATGGGCTGACAGAATAGCCAGAGATGACGCTGCATTGCCGGTGGAAGCGCAAAATATTGTATCAAACCCATATTCCATTGCCTTGTTGATGGCAATGATGCTGGCCCTATCCTTATAGGATCCCGACATGCTCACCCCGTCAAATTTAATCATCATCTCATCTGTGCCGAAAATTTTTCTTAATTTGATCAGTGGTGTACCGCCAACAAACGAATCCATATTCGTCTGAAAATTTACCGGTAACAGGTCCTTGAATTGGGTTATTCCGGCATTCTTAGAAAAACTATGTCCGATTTTTATTTTGTCATAGTCGTATATGACCTCCAGTGTTCCCAACAAAGGTCCACATTCCTGGCAATAGTACAGGCTTCTTTCAGGTTCATATTCCTTTTCACATGAGATGCACTTCAGTCGATAATCTGTCATTATAGCACCCCCGATATGGCACCTACAGGGCATCTGGACTGACACAATCCGCAACAAATGCATCTTTCACTGTCCAATTGGATATTTGAGTCAAGACTCAGAGCCATTTCAGGGCATATCCTGACACACAACCTACACTTTGTACAGCTATTGTCATCAACAACCGGATACCCTCCCCTCCCCAATGGCTTGGTATCTAAATCTGTATTTCTCAGTTCTTCTATCGAAGCAATACCATAACGAGCCATCACAACAGGAAGATCGCTCACAATTTTATCAAACAGGTCTCTCCCTTTAATCAGAGATGACGACAGCATCTGGACAAGATCTGCTCCTGCAAGCACAAATTCCAAAACATCCTCTGCTTTTTCAACACCCCCACAGGCAATTATCGGAAGATTCGGAAAGGCTTTTCTGATGTTTGCAACACGATGGAGTGCGATTGGCTTGATAGACGGACCGGAAATCCATGATTTGCCACCATCCACGCCTATTGTAACCGATCTGCTTTTTAAATCCACAATCATCCCAGGTCCTAAAGAATTGGTGGCGACTATACCCTTCGCACCATATTCGATGGCTTTTTCCACAAAAGCGATGTAATCTTGAATATGTGGGCTCAATTTGACAAATACTGGTTTGTCGGTCAAGGTGCAAATTTTTTCAACCAGAGGTCCCAACTCATCCATGCCATAATGGGTGCTTACCTCGAAAAAATCAGCAAACTCGTTCACTTTCGGTACAACCCTCTCCATATCCGATGCCGTATATCCCACACTGACTATCAGTGGCTTTCTGATTTCTTTTTTGAGCTCCGGTAGTATCTGCTCTGACCATTTGTCGATTGGATACTCACTCCAAAGCTCAGTATTGTATATGGTGTTATCTTTCCCTGCAATGCACGGTTTTGAAACCACAGCGCCCTCCACCGATATGGTTTTGGTGACGATACCACCTACCTTTGAAAGGTTAAAATGCAAAAGATTATGGATACTGCCAACGATAGGACCGGAAGCAGGTAGTAATGGATTATCGAATACTACATCGTACAATCTTACTTTAAGACTCATTATTTCCTCCAATCCTTTTCCAAAGCTTATCAACCAATTCACGATTAGTATCAAACGCCACTTGCAAATCATAGTCTTTGATCTTATACTCACCCTCTATAAAAACATCCCTAGGTCTCAGATTGTCAAAAAGTCCAAACAAAACATGTCCGAACGCATTGCTTTCGTCCATTGGTGTGGGTGGTTCATAATCTATCATCAACAAGTCGGCATCATATCCTGCCATAATCCTGCCTGTTTTTTTAGCGGTCAGTTGGTTGAACAATTCATAGGATTTGATGATGTGATATCGGATTTCATCCGGTCCGATACCTGATGGTTTATTCATAGCCTGCTTGCCGAAATAATAAATGTTCTGCCATTCCTTGGCTACATTTGCACCCAGCCCGTCTGTTCCAACCACTAGATTGATGCTATTTCTTCTAAACAGGTCATAATCAAAAATCCCGACAGCATTATTCATGTTCGAGCTGGGATTCAGTGCCACAATGCACTCTCTATCGTAAATTATTTCTGCTTCCAGTTCATTGATATGCACACAATGGGCCAGTATGGAATGTTTGTTCAGCAACTGATGTCTATCAAGTCTTTCAACGACTCTGATGCCATAATGTTTCTCGGAATGATCCTCGTCCTCTATGCTCTCTGCGGCATGGATGTGAATAGGTGTATTATGCAGCCTCTCTTTGCACTGATTAAGGGTTTCCTCGCTCAATGTCATAGAGGCATGCAGTCCAAACAACCCGTCTCCCATTTTGATCGCATCTACGTTTTCATCGATACAGGAATCAACATCATATCTGTCACTGGTTTCAAAGCATACCAGACCTTTCATGCCAAAATGACCTTTTATCACATTTCTAATCACCAGTAAGCTACCCTGAATCTCACCGCTTGCATGGTGATCCACTAGTGCTGTGACACCTGATTTGAGGCTTTCGATACAATACATTCCTGCCGCAAGACCGATATCCTCCAGCTTTAGATATTTATCATACTTCCACCATATCTCCTCCAGCACCTGATGGAAATTCTCAGGGCTTGTCTTCATGTCAAGCCCTCTGAACAGGCTTGAATAAAGGTGTGTGTGAAAATTCACCAATCCTGGAATAACAATCTTACCCTTGCCGTCAATCCTCTCCATGCTCTTGTTGAAGTCCTTCATCTGTCCTACTTCTAGGATACTCTTATCAAATATGATATATCCATTGTCAATATAATCCACGAAATCATAAATTCTGACGTTTACAATTGCTTTCACCATTTCACCTCCTGATGAACTGTCCTTGTCCTCCATAGAACTGATCATTTTCCATAACAATATGTCCTCTTGAAATTGTCGCTGAAATCTTACCTCTTATTTTCAGTCCCTCATAAACGGTGTAGTCGGCATTAGAATGGCTGTCCTTTATCGTGTTGGATAATGAGCTGTCATATATGACCAGATCGGCATCCTTTCCGACTTTTATCTCACCCTTGTTTTTCAAGCCAAATATCTCAGCCGGTTTGGAAGTGAATTTTGGAATGATGGCATCTCCAAATAGATTGAACATCAAAGGAAAGGAATGCTCCACACCGCCAATCCCCATAGGGACCTGATAAGCCATTTCATATTTCATTTTCTCTTCTATCATAAAAGGACAATGATCGGTTGAAATTGTGTCGATTAATGCGACGCTGCTTCTTAATCTCATCAATTCCTTTCCACCTCGCAAAGGGGGTGTCAAAAGATAGAGATTTCCATCTATATTGCTTAGTTTGACATCCGAGAGATAGAAATAATGCGGGCAGCTTTCCAAAAAAATACTCTTCCCTATTTGTGCAGGATGCTTCAGCTTAATCATATCCAGCGTGCTCCCGGATGAGATATGGACGATGTACAGTCTGCTCTTTTTCTTCTCAGCCATATCAGCCATATGCATAGCTGCAGATCTCTCAGCCATTACCGGTCTTGATTTCTCAAAAGTCGCTGTATTCTCCCATCTTTTTTTAAGCAGATCTTCCTCTTCACAATGAGCCATCAGCGTCATCTCTTGATCAAACAATTTTTCAATCATATTATAGGAGCATTGTCTGCCTGTCTCAGAATAAGTGGTAAATACTTTTATACTATTGATGCCTTCATCTTTACACAAAATTTTGAGTGTTTCAGCATCACCTTTGAAGTCTCCTACCGTCGCGTGAAATGAATAGTCTATGCAGGAATTTTCGGCCTCTCTTTTCCGTTTTTCCAAAGCATCCTTAAATTCACTATGATGTAAAATCGGATCGGTAAAATCCAAGAAAGTCGTTATGCCACCGTAGGCAGCCGTCTTTGAACCGGACTCAAAATCATCCGCGGATTCGAATTCGCCTACTTTCAAAGCAAAATGGACATGCGAGTCTATGAAACCTGGAAGCACTA
>LGGM01000147.1 GCA_001509345.1 Clostridiales bacterium 38_11 | reverse complement strand
AAAGAAATTCATAATGATGATAAAATAGGAAAATATGTTCGCACTGCAATGAGAAAAATATCAAATAGTAGGTATGAATTTTCTCTAAATGAGCTTAGTACTATGCAGTCGAAAAAATGGTCCAAGGATGAACTTGGTCTTGATTATCCACTAATAAAACCGTATAAAGAGGGAGTTAGCATTACTGAGCAAATTAAAGAAGGCTCTTACAGGCGGTATTGGAAAGAAATCTTTGAATTTAACAACACAAAGTTTTTTGTTACCAGTCAGTGGTTTGACAGAAACAGAGAAAACTTTGAAAATTGGCTGACTAAACTACAGAAGAATGATGCAGATTAATCGCTTAAAATTGGGATTATAAGTTATAAAAATCTATAAACATTTGACTTGGAGGAAAACATGGAGTGCTGGATCAGACCAGAAGATAATAGTGGCACGTACACGGGCGTCAATGATAGCAGTATTTATACATTTAAAGAGAGAAAATATGAAAGCCTAGCTAGAGAAATCCTTCAAAATTCATTAGATGAAAGACTCTTTGATGATACACCTATACGAGTTGAATTCAAACTATTCAATCTGAAAACAAATGATATTCCTGGAATTAGAGATTTTAAGGAATTATTTGCAGATTCCCTGCAATATTGGATAGATGATAATCAGGAAAATGGCAGGGTATTCTTTAAAGAAGCACTAAGTTTGTTGGGCAAAGACATGATAAAAGTTTTGCGCATATCAGATTTCAACACGAATGGTGTGCTTGGATCAGGACAAAGGTTCGTCAATTCATCGGCTGATATAACTCCGTGGTTTAATTTGGTGAAATCTGAAGGCTCATCTTCAAAAGGAGATAATCAAGGTGGAAGTTTTGGAATAGGCAAGAACGCAACTTTTGCCAATTCAGCCCTAAGAACTGTTTTCTACTCAACCTTTGATAAAGAAAATGTAAAGGCATATGAAGGAATTGTGAAGTTGGCGACGAGCTATAAATCAAATAAACAGTATGCCCCTAAAGCTTTTTATGGAAGTAAGGATAACGGGAAAAGCAATGCTATTGAGAATTTATTATCGCTTGATTTCTCATTTAAAAGAACCGTGCACGGAACCGATATATTCATATTAGGGTTTGAAGAAGAGGATGATTGGGAGATTCGTATGCTGACATCAATACTATCAGATTTCATAATTCCTATAAAACAAAACAACTTAGAGGTCATATTAGAAAGCCAGAAAATTGACTCCAACACCATTGAAATGATTTTCAAAGAAAAGATAAAATATTGTATAGATAATGGGATGGAGTCCTTAAAAGATGATTTGCGAAATTCTCATAATTATTACTGTATACTGACTTCTGATGAAACCAAGATATTTGTAAAAGAATTTGATAATCTAGGGAAAGCGGTTCTAAACATACTTTATAGCCCAGACTTTGAAAGAAAAATCATGAGAACACGGGAAACCGGTATGAAGCTATTCACCCGAAGCAGCATCTCAAGCTCAATTGGTTTTGCAGGAATCGTGAAATTAGAAGGACAAAATCTAAGCAGATTGTTTAGGAAAATGGAGAATCCAGCCCATACAACTTGGTCACCTGATAATGTTTCTAATTTACAGGAAAAAAAACAAGGTAAGAGACTGTTGAACGAATTGGATCATTGGATGAAACAGCAGGTTGTAGAGAATGCTACCGATAAGAATGCAGAGCAAATAGATGTCGTGGGTTTAGGTGATTATCTTCCTGCTGAACTAAACGAGCAAAGTGCAACTCCCGAACAAGAACAGGAAACAGTTTCAAATTCAATAAGCGAAATCTCAGTAAAAACACCTGATCGTGAAGCTGTTATAAAACAAAGAGAAATCATCGAGGAACTGCCAATCACAGCGAATCAAACTGATGATAATGAGCCAGGTGTGATATCCATACCTTCTGATGATGAAAATGACAGTGAGGGTGGTCAGGGAACCGAAACTGAGCATGATATTACTGATGGAGAACAAGAGATGTTTAAAAAAGTACCTATAGGACAATACAAGCCAAGGATTATCAAACAATATGATAATTATGTGCTTGTCATTAACCCTCAAAATACAATCAAAGGCGGAATGCTTAAAATTTTTATATCGGGAGAAACATCTAATTCTTCAGCGGTCATTATTGATGCCCGAAATAAGGAAACAGGTGAGATATATCAAGTCAATAATAATCGAATAAAGATAGGTGACTTGAAAAGTTCTCAAAAAATCAAATTGGACGTGAAACTGTTGAATAATAATGATTATGCATTGGAGGTAGAGCTTCATGAAAATAGACAGTAAAAGATTGTATCCTTATCCAGTACTTTGGTTTGTCAATGATGACTATATTAATGCTGAAAGTAGTTTCAAATGTAAATGTGACTTCGTAAAGACTCGCGATGAAATGAGTTTGAATTTATGTTTTGAACTCGACAATGAAGACATTAAGCAGCTCATAGAGCAAAAAAAAGCAGCATATGCTATTCATGTTGAATGCGCACTCACAATGTTCAGACAAAACTTTACAAGCGATAATCCAATTTATAAAATCGCAATACCATCGGGAAGCATTAACCACAAAATTGAAGTAATCCCAATGATAGTGGCTACTGAAATTTTGCATAATTTTAGAAACAAATTTCTAAACGAGGACTATCATGATGTCAGTCTGTCTAT
>LGGM01000146.1 GCA_001509345.1 Clostridiales bacterium 38_11 | reverse complement strand
TCTGTGCCCATCAGCATTCTTTTCAATTGTCCTTTAGAGGAAAGCTTTTCTGCTACATATTTCATGACCTTGAAATTCCCACATTGGACCACTTCAAGACTTAACTCAGTTTCATCAATTAATTTATCAACTTCCGGCAGTGATATAGACGTCGGTCCACCATTGATATGAGATACAACATCAGGATCGGTATCCATTACATCTTTTGCTGTAATGGTGCTGCTTCCTGGAATACTGGTGCCACCGGTGTGCATCATAACAGTCATCCCATTCTGTTTTGCCCATCTAACCATTGGTGCTGCATCAGCTGGACTCTTGATGCTTCCAAGTCCTATCTCGCCAACAATATCAACACCAGCTTCAGCTAATTCAATAAAATCTTTTTCTGTTAAGCCTTTTTCCAGTATTAATGAACCGCCATGTAGTTTAGCTCCGCCAGGTCTGAAGTTTTCCGAACTTTTTTTCCCCAGTATAGCCAATGCTTTTGTTCCTACCCGATCTTTAGGTCTACCGGGTGTATGTGGCTCGCCTGCTGAAATGAATGTTGTAATGCCACCATGAACTGAGCTTTCCATAAAGCCCATCATGCTTTGTCTAGGTGTAAAATCTCCGATTACAGGATGAACATGTGTGTCTACTATTCCCGGTGTAAGAGTTGTTCCATTCGCGTCAATAACTTCATCCAATGTGTATTCGTCCAATAAATTAGCATGCCCAACTGCTTCAATCAATCCATCTCTTACAATGATGGTGTCCGCGTCCAATAATGGATTATTGATATCACCCGATACCAAAATACCTATGTTTCTGATTGCTAAAATTGACATAAAAACCTCCTGTGAAATTTTTTATTGCATCATTTATCCGAAGCAATATTCAACGAATAAATTTTTTGCCCATTTCATTGTACTCATCAAGCCCAATTAATGTATTGAATTCCTCAAAATTTATCATTTTATCAACAAACCCTGTTGTTGTGCCTGTGTTTTTTAATTCATTCATAAGTTCCGTCATCATAAATGCCGTAACATAGGTGGATGATGTCGGCCAGATTACAATACTATATCCCAGTTCTTCAAGTTGTTTGCAATTGCATAATGGCGTTCTTCCACCTTCAACCATGTTAGCTAATGTCGGCACTTTGATTTCATCATTCATCTGTTTCATCTCTTCAACGGATTCCAGAGATTCAAGAAATATTATATCTGCTCCTGCAGCTACATATGCTTTGCATCTTTTCATAGCATCATCAAATCCATAATTTGTCCTGGCATCTGTTCTGGCAATAATTAGAAAATCATCATCTACCCTTGCTTCCTTGGCTGCCTCAATCTTACCAACCATCTCTTCGATTGGGACAACTTCTCTACCTAGCATATGCCCACATCTTTTTGGTGCAACCTGATCTTCCAATTGAATTGCAGCTATTCCTGCTCTTTCATATAATTCTACTGTTCTCATGACACCAAGTGCATTGCCAAATCCAGTGTCGGCATCTGCTATTACCGGAATTTTGACAGCGCTCACAAATTTGGACGCTCTATCGAGCATTTCGGTCAGCGTTAAAAGTCCCACATCAGGCTTTCCCAACGAGCTCGCGGCTTGACCGTATCCTGTCATATAGACAGCATGAAAACCGGCTCTTTCTATTACTTTTGCCGTCAACACATCATGTGCTCCTGGTGCTACCAGTATTTCATCTTGTTCTATTAGTTTCTTCAATTCTTTTCTTAAACTCATTCTCATAGCTCCTATTTTTTTGTTTTATTAGAATCAATAAACTTTCTCTTCATTACTTCCATTGCATAGTCTGTATCTACTTCATTGATGCAACCTGCTGCAAACAGCAAATACGATTGATCTATTATTATCTGAGGGTTTTGGGGTAGTAGAAACGAATCTGCATCCTTTAATGCCTCTCTAATGATACGATCACTTTTTTCTGTCTTGCTATGAGCAAATAAGCCGCCTACACCAATAATCGTCTTAACCATTCTCAAATCCCTACCCATAGGCATCCCCGGAAGATAACCCCTGATAGCGTCTGTTTCTGTCGCAATCCTTCCGGCATGCCTTTTTAGTGCTATCCCAATAGCTGTTTGTGCAATCAACTCATCAAAACTCTCTTGCTCTGTGTTCTGTGCCAAATAATCATGGTGCTCTTCAAGCATCTCACAATACTTCAGAAATCTCTCCAAAGCATCAGAAGTATTCAAGTTTTTTTTTGCAAGCATCATCCTTGGGTCAACTGCATCCAATACGCCCATAGCGCTGACTCTCATCCCAATATTTCCCTCAACAGTTCGATAGGATACCTGTTTTTCATTGGTTACAACCAGACCTCTTTCCTCAGCATCAAGCTCTTCATATTCTGGTACAACTGAATGAACATCAGTAGTTGCGCCACCAAGATCAATAACTATCAAACTACCTAAGCCCTTGATATTGTATGTTCCTTTTCCTAATAATTCAGCGGCCATGAGAACCGAACCTGGTGTTGGAATTATCTTGTCATTGGTAATAACCTGTTGTATGGCATTTAGCCCTTGTGCTTTTATAATTTGTTTTATAAACTCTTTGTGAATCTCTTCTCTTGCCTCTTTGACACGCAACTCATGGATTGTAGGCATGATGTTAGGCACTCTAATATAAGCAACTCCACCGTCTCTCAAAATATTGGCAACTTTTCTCTGTGCATATAG
>LGGM01000050.1 GCA_001509345.1 Clostridiales bacterium 38_11 | reverse complement strand
AAGAAAAAAATGAGTGCGCAGCAGTGTCTTAATGGTGAAAAACCAAATCAAAAAATGTCAAGCCAGTGGAAAGCGTTTAAAAATAAAAAAACTGGTGGAGTATTCGATAAATAAATAGACTCTGAAGTCTGATATTTAAAGAACGCATTTGATGCGTTCTTTATTTTGCAATCATAATACGAATTAAAGGAGAACAACTATTGTTATTTAGAAATTTAAAAATCATTGAGCCTATTCTGAAGGCTTTAAAGGCAGAAGGATACACAGAACCAACCCCAATACAAACAAAAGCCATCCCATCCCTGTTGGAAGGTAGAGACCTTTTAGGATGCGCACAGACGGGAACCGGCAAGACAGCGGCATTTGCCATCCCCATATTGCAGGATTTGGCAGAGGAATATAGAAATATTAAGGGTAAGAGGCAAATAAAAGCGCTTATTCTAGCTCCGACTAGAGAATTGGCCATACAAATCGGAGATAGTTTTAAAGCATATGGCAAATACTTGAATCTGAAGACACTAGTGGTTTATGGCGGTGTCTCACAACATCCACAGACCAGATCACTGACAAGCGGGGTTGATATACTGGTGGCCACTCCAGGCAGATTGCTGGATCTGGTCAACCAGAAATATATTCGATTGAATCAGGTGACGCATTTTGTTCTGGACGAAGCCGATATGATGCTTGATATGGGGATGCTTCCTGATGTCAAAAGAATAATCAAATTAATACCCGAAATCAGACAGACCATGTTTTTCTCAGCGACCATGCCTGATGAAATTGCGAAACTGTCCAGCTCGATATTGAAAAATCCGGTGACGGTTTCAATAACACCTGTTTCATCAACCGTAGAGGTCATCGAGCAATCCGTCTATCAGGTTGACAAGGGCAACAAGATAAATCTGTTGATCCATCTGCTGAAAAACAAAGCAATTGTTTCAGCTTTGGTCTTTTCCAGAACAAAACACGGTGCGGACAAAATTGTAAAGGCCCTTGAAAAGGCTGGTCTTCAAGCGCAGGCTATCCATGGCAACAAATCACAGAATGCCAGACAACTTGCCCTGAGCAATTTTAAGGAAAGAAAAACAAGAATATTGGTAGCGACAGATATTGCGGCTCGGGGAATTGATATAGAGGAACTGTCACACGTATTTAATTTTGATCTGCCTGAAGTGCCAGAGACATATGTCCACAGAATCGGAAGGACCGGACGTGCGGGTCTTGGCGGTATTGCGATTGCATTTTGCGATCAGGAAGAGAAACTGTTGCTTCGCGATATTCAAAAGCTCACATCAAAATCAATTGAGGTTATGGGAGATAATCCTTTTCCCTGGAATGAAAAGTTGCAGTTTAACACTTCTAAACCTATTCCACCACGTGCCAGAAGCACCAAAAAAAACAGCTATTCAAAAGGTAATGCTGGGAAAAAGGAAAAATCTTATTTGAAGAGTCGCTGATTCAGTTATATAATGGTGCTAGCACCATTATATAACTGAAAAGGGGAGCGTAAAATGTATATGATCAATAACATCAAAGGCGTTGCACTGATATTTGAGGGTGGCGGAATGCGTGCCAGCTATACAGCCGGTTTCGTGAATAATTTGCTGGAAAATGAAATATACTTTGATTATGTTGCTGGAATTTCGGCGGGTGCCAGCCACAGTGTCAATTACCTGTCTAGAGACATCACTCGCACCAAACGGTCTTTTGTCGACTTGGTTCTTGATGCTGAATTTGGAGGATGGAAATCATTTCTTAAAGGGGAAGGATTCTTTCGGTCCCATTACATATACGAAGAAACGCCTAAAGCAGAAGCCTCATTACCTTTTGATTGGCAGACATTTTCCGCTAATCCAGCTCAACTAAGAATCGGTGCATATAAAAGGGATAAGGGACTGATGGTATACTATACAAAGAATGATATGCAAAGCATGCAGGAACTGATGAAAATTGTACGTTCCTCGTCTTCTTTGCCTATTTTCATGCCGCCGACCTACTATCGGGGTGATTATTACATAGATGGTGGTGTCACGGGCGGTATCGCACTTGATATTGCTAAAAAAGACGGCTACGAGAAATTTTTTGTTGTATTGAGTCAAGAAAAGGGATACAGGAAAAATCCTGAAAGATTCAAAATCTTCATTAAAGCATACTATAGAAAATACCCTTATGCTGCTGAGGCTATGCTCAAACGCCATATCATATACAATGAAACATTGGAAGAATTAGAAGAATTAGAAAGACAAGGTAAAGCATTTTTGGTTTATCCTGATGAAATGTCAGTCTCCAATAAAGAATTGAATTATTCAAAACTATTGGAAAGTTACAATATGGGTTACAAGCAGGGGAAAAGGGATTTGCCAAGATGGAAAGATTTTTTGGGAATCTAATAAACCTATTTAATCTGCTGTGTTATTAATTCACTGATTAATACATTGTTATCTAGTGTGTATTTTGGTAAAATGGAAGTGTGAATAATTTGAGTAAAGGAGTTCATTGTGGGAAAATATGAATTGGAGATTCTAATCAGACAAGCGGATGGATACGGTTTGGGCTTTACCTATTATACAGAAGACAATTTAGATGGTCCTGTGACTGGTATGATTTATGAAAAGACATTTAACGATTTAGATTTGTCTGATGATGGAATTATAGACCTGCTATCAACAGGGTATAGCTACTATTCCGACAATCATCGCAGACTGGATGCGATCAATTCCATTCTAGACTACTGGGAATTGCCAGCTCTAGACAAAACACCCGATGAAATACCGCTTTATAACAGCTACAAGGATGCCATTACTAAATTTGATAAAACACAAGAATATTTGATATTCAAACTCAAGACACATAGCAATAATAAACCTAACAGACCCAAAAGAAAGTTTCAACCCTGCGGAGTGGTTACATGCATTCACAACGCCAACGAAATGTGTATGATTGATGAATGTGACATGCACATAAGAATGTTCAGACAAGAGGGTTGAAAAATAAATATAACAAAACCTCAAAAATGTGCTAAAATCAGAGTTAGGTTGATATCATAAAAAAGTTTGGAGAATAATATGCTAAGAAAAACATACTGGTATTCGATGGGATGGGTTTATCTCATAGTGACTTATCCAATGATGTGGGTGGTAAGGTTTTATGATCGGATTGGCAAAAACGATCAAAAATTATATCTCACTAATAAAATTTCTTCAAGAATTTGCAGAGTGTTATTTTACTTGTCGGGGTCAGAAATTACTATAAGGGGTCTTGAGAATATTCCAAAGGAGGGTGCTGTACTTTTTGTCAGCAATCACCAGGGACACTTCGATAGCTTGGTGATTCATGGTTTTATTAATAAACCAAAGGGTTTTATCTCAATAATAGAAGCATCGAAAGTACCGGTTATTAGCACCTGGATGAGAGAAATAGATAGTGTTTTTATGGATAGGAAGGATTTGCGCCAGTCGTTGGCTTGCATCAATCAAGCAATTCAACTGCTCCAAAGAGGCCATTCGATGGTGGTGTTTCCAGAAGGGAAATTAAGCGCCAGCGCTGAACCCAATGAGTTTAATCGGGGATGGCTGAAATTGGCAACGAGAAGCGACGTTCCAATTGTTCCGATTTCAATTGATGGCACTTATAAAGCTTTTGGGAAAAATGGAGAATGGGTAAAACCGGCACATGTTAAATGCGTGATTTCCAAACCAATCAATGTAACTGATATCAAAAAAGCAGACGAGAATGCATTTATCAGTAAACTTAAAACAGTTATAATGCAAAATGTCTCGGGTTCCGGATTTGAGAATGCCAATCTATCTAAAGTTGCAGAGGAGAACCCTCTAGAAAATTTGAATTAGAAGATGGGTTTATTGTATAAATGATTTGGAGGGTTCAATGATATTCAAATATATATGCAATACTTGTGGAAAACAATACAATCCAGATACCTCGAGATTTAGATGCAATTGTGGCGGATTGCTAGATATCACAAAAACAAATTTCAAATTTTCAAAAAGAGATATATTGACTTCTGAATGGAGTCTTTTTAGATATATCAATGCGCTGCCATTTGAAGAGCATTTTGGTATGTGGAGAGATATCTCCATGGGAGAAGGCCTAAGCCCATTGGTTACTTTCGATAAAGATTTCCCCAATCTGATTGTGAAGGTGGATTATATGATGCCGACATTATCCTTCAAAGACAGGGGAGCGGCTGTACTGATCTCTAAGGCAAAAGAACTTGGTGTTAAAAAAGTGATTCAAGACAGCAGCGGCAATGCGGGCACATCTATTGCTGCTTATGCTGCAAGAGCAGGCATGACTTGCGATATTTATGTTCCTGAAAACACATCAGCTAAAAAAGTCAACCAGATAGCCTATCATGGAGCAAATGTTCATCTGATAGAAGGGACACGGGAAGATACAGCTGAGGCTGCTCTAGAAGCTGTGGAGAGAGGGGACGGATTTTACGCGAGTCATGTGTATAATCCTTTTTTTTATGAAGGCACAAAGACATTTGTTTATGAGATATTTGAACAACTCAATGGCAATATGCCAGATACATTGATTATTCCAACAGGCAACGGTACTTTGCTCTTGGGTGTATATTACGGATTAAAAGAGTTGTTTGCCATGGATATGATAGATAGGATTCCAAAAATAATTGCAGTTCAGTCTGAAAACTGCGCGCCAATTTATAAGGCATTTAAAGAGGATAAAACAACTGTGGATGCAACAATAGTCAATGCTGGGACTTTAGCAGAGGGAATCGCTATTTCGTGCCCTAAGAGAGGCAAGCAAATCCTCGAAGCAATCAGAGACACAGACGGAGATGTCATATTGGCACCAGAGAATAAAATTGTAGAAACAAGAAAATATCTAGCCAAGAAGGGTTTTTATGTTGAACCGACAACAGCAGCGACATTTGCGGCTTTTTTTGAATACTATAATAAATCGGACAAAACCCGAAATGAGACATTTATTATCCCTTTCTGTGGCGCTGGATTGAAGGTATAAATCTTATAAACCTCTAACATAAATTCGAATGTCAATAAATATTTATCGATATTTTTAAAGCTGATTTTTTAAAAACCCTTGAAATTAGAGAATTATAGGTTTATAATTGTTTACAACTGAAAATCTTTGTTAGGTGAGGCTACTATATGGAAATACGCTTCTGCCCGGAAACATCGAGAGATGCCAATGGGTCAACAGGCTTTATCGGATTAAGGTATAGCTTAACGGAGCTGTTTTTAAAAACTTACGCTATATAGAGCTAAAACTCAACGAGTAAAAGATATCATAGTTATTTTTTGTGTACTTGTAGGAGTCTTTTATTTGTTGAAGACTCTTTTCTAATTTAAAAATAAGGTAGGTGGTAATGCTATGGATTCGGGTCCTTTATGCAACACAGATACAACACCAAAAAATTATTCGATTCAAGAGCTAAGCCACCTTATATTGTGGGGGTATAGCTCTTAAAGGAGGGCTATAATGATCAAAAGAGCAATTGATTTAATTGAAGAAGGTAGATTCACAGAGGCTAGAAGCGAGATTCTGGAGATGAATGCAGTGGATATAGCTGACTTATTCGAAGGACTGGACACTGAAAAGCTTTTAGTGATGTTTCGGTTGCTGCCAAAAGAAACAGCAGTTGACGTTTTTTCCTACATCTCATCAGATTTACAGGAATACATTATAGAGGCAATAGCCGATAATGAAATACAGACGATTGTCGACGAATTGTTTCTGGATGATACGGTAGATCTGCTTGAAGAAATGCCGGCTAATATTGTTAAGAGGATACTTAAGAATACAAGTAAAGATAAGCGTGATCTGATCAATCATTTTCTGAAATACCCTGAGAACTCGGCAGGGAGTATCATGACTATCGAGTATGTTGACCTAAAAAAGGAAATGACTGTCAGGGAAGCTTTGACAAATATCAAAAAAGTTGGGGTTGATAAAGAGACCATCAACACTTGTTATGTCATAAACAAAAATCGCAAACTGGAAGGTATAGTATCTCTCAGAAAGCTGATAATCAATGAAGAAGATATCGTTATAAAAGACATTATGCAGACCAACATCATTTCGATAAACACCCATATGGATCAAGAGGAAATCGCCAGTATCATCAAAAAATATGATTTGCTTGTTGTCCCAGTCGTTGACACCGAAGACAGGCTTGTGGGAATCATCACGATTGATGACGTGGTTGACATAATTGAACAGGAAAATACGGAAGACTTCCAAAAGATGGCTGCCATGCACCCTTCTGATGAAGAATATTTAAAAACGGGAATATTCACTTCTGCAAAGCATCGGGTGATATGGCTTTTAGTTTTGATGATCTCAGCAACAATCACAGGCAATATCATCAAACAGTATAATGATATACTGCAATCAGTCGTTCTGCTTGCTGCATTTATTCCAATGCTGATGGATACGGGTGGTAATTCCGGCTCACAATCGGCAACATTGGTTATTAGAGGATTGGCACTGGATGAGATACAGTTGAAGGATGTATGGAAGGTGCTATGGAAGGAATTCAGGGTCAGTATCGTTGTCGGTTTTGTCCTGGCAGGAGTCAATTTTATAAGAATTTACTACCTTGAAAGGACTGACCTTTACGTTGCAATCACTGTATGTTTAAGTCTGTTTATAACAGTCATTACAGCTAAGCTTGTAGGAGGGATTCTTCCTATTATAGCCAAGAAAATGAAGCTGGATCCAGCAATCATGGCTAGCCCACTCATCACAACTATAGTAGACGCTGTTGCTCTTATAACCTATTTCGGCATTGCAACCGTATTGTTAAATATATAATTGAATATGATATATCAAAAGCAGATCATCGATCTGCTTTTGATATATCATCACTTGGATTCAGTTATTTCAAAAACCATCTGTGCCTTTTTGTTGAAGAAGGTTTTGCAACCCAACTGAAGAAAGAGAATCACAGTAAAGGCAACACTTCCTAGTATTCCAAGCATAATGGCTATCTGGTATTCAATAGCTGTTACAGGAGACACTCCGGATAAGATCTGACCGGTCATCATTCCTGGTAGAAATACAATACCCATACCCACCATTGAGTTGATAGTAGGAAGAATAGCAGAGTCAAATGCATTATCAACTATCTCTTTAGAGGCCATATTCGGTGTAGCACCCAGCATTAGAGAAGACTCCACCAGGTGCTTCTGTGTATTCATATCGTTAACCAATCGACTGACACCCAAAGAGATTCCGGTCATGGAGTTTCCAATCAGCATTCCGGATATTGGAATAAAATATCTCGGACTATACCAAGGTTTTAAACCTATTACCATTATAATAAAATACAAAAGGCAGGTCACTGTACCTGTCACCATGGAAAATGCAATTATTTTCTTGAGTTGCTTTGAGATTTTAACATTTACACGTCTGTAGATATTATTGATGGCAAATATTTCCATAACTGTCAAAACCAGTAAAGTCAATATCCAGCTTTCATTATCAAATAGATACATTAAAATGTAGCCTGTGAGAACCAGTTGCAGGGTCATTCTGACGGAAGATATAAGTATTTCTTTCTCGCGTTTGATACCCCTGATTTTGACAAATGCCAATAGAATTAAAATAAAAATATATGCAGTAGCCAATTGCCATATTTGTAGCTCGATAACATTGGTATTCATAGCATACCCTCCTTATTGACAACTCTTCCCTTGTCTATTCTAATAATCATATCCGAATAGGTAGTCGCTACCTTGTTGGAATGGGTGACCATGATGATGGACTTGGAGTTCTTTTTACATTGGGTGACAAGATTTTCTATAATAATCCTCTCTGTTTCTTCATCCAGAGATGCAGAGGGCTCGTCCAACAGAAAAACATCAGGATCTAACAACAATACTCTGGCCAATGCCAGTCTTTGCTTTTCGCCTCCAGAGAGATTATCGACCGATTCATCCAAACTTTTGCTGAGCCAAGCTGATTGGAGAACTGTCAAAAGACAATCGTCGTTTTCCAAAGTTTTTTCTGAAAATCTTAACCCTATGAGTAGGTTATCCTTAATCGATCCATTATAGATTGCCGGATTCTGGGGAAGCATAATGACCTTTCTTCTGAGATTTATTGAATCAAGCTCTTCAAGTGGCACATCTAAGTAAAAAATTTCTCCGGAGTCAGGGCTGATCATTTTATTTAAAAGCTTAAGCAGAGTAGTTTTTCCACCACCACTTTCACCGGTTATACAGACTATTTTATGACTGGGTATTGTCAGTGATTTGATATTTATGATATCTTTATACATGACATTTTGAAATCTAAACATTATTACCTCCATTGATGACTAAAACGACTAATTAATTCAATATATCAAAAATTCTAACATATAACAACAGGCTTGAAAAAAAACAATACATGATTAAGACAAATAGCAGTGAGGTTAATATGAACGTCAAAATATTTAACATTCAAAGTTTTCGGTACATGACGGTCCCAATATCAGAACAACCGTTTTTTTGAAAGGTTGTCCATTGGTATGCGAATGGTGCTATAACCCTGAAAGCTTAGATCATCATAAAGAAATCTTGTGGGACAAGTCCAACTGTGTATTATGCATGAAGTGCGTTGAAGTATGTCCATGTGATGCAATAACGTTTGACAACAATCAGCTTATTACCAATTATGAGTTATGCGAATATTGTGGTAACTGCAGTCTTTATTGCATCAACTTGGCAAAGCAATTGGTGGGTAAGGACTATACCATGGAAGAATTAGTTAAGGAAATAATGAGGTTAAACAAAGAAAAGGTAAACTAATATTAAGACTACCTATCCCAGAAGGGATTGATGACACAGACCAGGATATAGATGGTATATTGGAGATAGTAGATAAAGCAGAAATAAGTCGTGTTAGCATTTTGCCCTATCACAGTATTGGAAAACACAAATATCCCAAACGCGTAATGATTTATTCCAATGATTTGTTTAGAACATCAACACAAGATAGGCTTGATATAATCAAGAAAATATTTGATAAAAAAGGAAAGGACTATAATTCAGGTGGAGCAAAATACAACACTCGTTACACCCATCAAATTTAATGTTTTTGACGAGAAAAGATTTATGCTTGATGTATTGTTGACTGCTGCAGACAACAATTTTGAAGGATATGATCTGATAAGAAAAATTGTCACCAAGGACACACCAAAATACGTGAACGATGATGACTACGCAGATGATCTGATGATTCTGGCTTTTAATATATTTTATGATCTTGTCAATAACAGACCAACTGTGTATGGTGAATCTTATAAAATTGATATGTTGACAACAACTTGTCATATTTATTTTGGATCTGTGGCTGGGGCGACTGTAAATGGACGACTGGCCTACCAACCGATGCCTGATGGTAGATCTCCTGAGAAAGGTGCTGATATCAATGGCCCGACTGCTGTCATCAATTCTGCTTCAAAAATGAACAACGGTATAACGGGTGGAACACTTTAATAATCTGGATAGGGCATTACAGAATGAAACAATAAACAGAACTGAACAAACATTCTAGATTGTGTTATAATGTTACTGATATGACGCGTTCAAGAACTGGAGAAAGTAATGAATAACGATAACCAGGATAAATCAAAAAAAACTGTTGTTTCAATATTTAAAATCAATCCCGACAAGGACTCTCTAAAGTTTTTGTTTGTTTATCTTATTGTAGGATTTGCCTGGATTTTATTTTCTGATAGTTTTTTAGGTTGGATGATTGATGACATGACACTTATAATGAGATTTCAGACCTACAAGGGTTGGTTTTATGTTTTAGTGACTGGTATTATATTTTATCTGATTATCAGAAGCAAGCTAAACTTGCTGGAACAATCAGCCAAAGAAGTCAATGAAAGCTACACAAAATTAGAGGATAACAGTCAATCATTGGCTGCTAGTGAGCAGCGTTATAGACTGGTCGTCGAAGGATCTAATGACGGAATCTGGGATTGGGATCTGATAAATGGCACTTTTGTATTTTCAATTAAATCAAAACCAGTTTTCGGATATGAAGATGATGATCTGGAAGACAGTGTGGAAGCATGGGAAAGCATTTACCATCCTCAGGACTGGTTGAAGTCCGAGATTCACATAAGGAATTTTTTAAATTCAGAGAAAGTATTCTATGAAAACATATATAGGTTAAGGTGTAAAAATGGCGATTACCGATGGATACTGAGCAAAGGGAAGCTTATGCGGAACAAGGACGGCGCACCAATGAGAATGATAGGATCCCATACAGATATTACCGAAAGAAAACAGATGGAAGAAAAGGTTAACAGATTGGCTTATTACGACCAACTGACTGAGCTTCCAAATCGATTTATGATTGAAGAAATTTGCATAGAAAAAATTGATTATTATCATAAATTAGGCGAAGAATTCGCTTATATTTTAGTGGACATTGATAATTTCAAGCATATCAATGATACAATGGGACATAAAGCTGGGGATCAGCTGATTTTACATGTAAAGAATATTTTATCAGATTTAATAAAACCACCTCATGTATTGAGCAGAACAGGTGGAGATGAGTTTACGGTAATCCTTTTGGTTAGTCAAAATAGAGAAGAAGTTCTTATCTTACTTGATAAGATATTGAGTGAAATTAGAAAACCTTGGATAATAAATGACATCGATATTTTCATTTCAATCAGTGCAGGCCTTGCTTTCTTTCCAGAACACGGTGAAAGCTTCGATGAAATCTCAAAAAATGCTGATACAGCTATGACTTACATCAAGGAATCTGAAAAGGACGGTTATGCCATCTATCATCCAAGTATGGTCGCAATTACCTGGCAGCGGATGCTGAAAATCAGTAAGTTACGAAATGCTATTGAAAAAAAAGAATTCTATCTAGATTATCAACCAATATATAATATTGTTGACCATGGATTTGTCGGAGCAGAGGCATTGATTAGATGGAAAGATGGGGAAGGCAACATTATTCTTCCAGGTGAATTCATACCTTTAGCGGAGGAAACAGGTCTGATTGACGCTATTAGTGAATGGGTGTTACAATCGGTATGTGAACAATTGAATTTATGGGAGACTTTTAAATTTAAAGATTTTAGAGTAGCTATAAATCTTTCGGGTCGTGTGCTGACAGGAGATAATTTCATGAAAAGCATCAAAAAAGCGGTTGGATTCTGTGATATATTGTTTAGTCAAATCGAGTTTGAAATCACCGAGACAGCAGTCATCAGTGATTTTGATAAAGCCATTAAGGCATTGCACAACTTGAGAAAACTCGGTATTAAAATATCACTTGATGACTTTGGTTCAGGGTACTCCTCCTTGACCTATCTACAAAAGCTACCGCTTGATTCCATTAAAATAGACAGGGATTTTATTAAGCATATCCTATCTGAAAATGCTGAGGAATTCATGTTTAAATCGATTGTCGATTTGGCACATGATTTGAATTTGAAAGTAATTGCTGAGGGAGTCGAGATCGAAGATCAGCTTAAGTTCGTTAAGAAGAATGGTTGCGATATGGCACAAGGCTTCTATTTGGGAAGACCTGGACCACCTGCGGAAATAGAGATTATCTTGAATCAGTGCTAGAGAGAGATTTTCCGATAATGGTCATATTTTAACAGATGCAGGTATTGCCGCAGGCATTGGCGTGTAAAAAAGCAAATAAAAAAGTTAGTTAAACTAAAAATTAAAGTTGATTTACACTTGTTAATATGATAATATCTAAATTGCAAGTTACGCCGGAGTGGTGGAATTGGCAGACGCGCTGGACTCAAAATCCAGTGTAGGCAACTACGTGTCGGTTCGAGTCCGACCTTCGGCACCATTGAAAAACCTAGGTGATTTAATCCTAGGTTTTTGTTTTTTGGCTAATAGGACAATTAATTATCTGACTATGCTTTTTAAATGCTTTACCAGTAATTTATACTCCTATATAGTTCAGATTATCTCTGTTGAAATATCCACGATTAAGAACAAACCCAATATTCTTATACCCATACCTCTGGATTTTTTCTAAAACATACTGCAACTGGGAAACATCAACAATACTTCCAGGATAGCTCTCGTATAACAAAGGTTCCTGATTATTTATATCATAGGCAACAGCATAATTGATGATTGGAGCTCCGACATCATCCTTGGTATGTCCATACTCTGCTTTTTCGATATCTCCAGCTTTACAATTTTTGTTGGCCGAGTCGTAAGACAAATATATTTGTTACTTATGGTTCCTGTTTTCATTCCAGCTATTTAGGAAATCAATTCGGTCATTTAATACTGAGCGGCATTGCGTTCACAGATAAAGGAGGCTAAATCAAGTAAAAGTCCCTTTCCTCTGTCATCCCATGTAGAAAGCTGACTGGAAAGTTTGTAATCATCAATAATTTTCTTGATAACTAAAAATGCACCAACTCGTATGCAGGAACTGTGCAAAACTGTCTTGTTGCCTTCTTCAGGAAGAACAACATCCGGAAAATATTTTCTGTCTGAACTTCCTGATTTTTTTTCATCCAAAGAATTTTTGGACTAAAAAAATGTTCTAGAATCCCAATTATACGCGATTTCCATTGTGTTGACTCGGGCTTTATGGTATAATTGTCTTAGATAGAATTACATCTAAAAGAAGGAGGCCATATGTACTTAGATTTTCTTGTCAAAATACCAGATGCACCCGGAAAATTGGTTCGAGTTAAAAAGAAAAATACTATCTATATCGACTATGAATATGATCGAATTTACGATAGAGATAAACAATACACGACACCAAAACGGTCAACTATTGGAAAGCTCTCAAAAGCTGATGATACGATGATGCAGCCAAATCAAAACTTTCTGAAGTTTTTTCCAGAGGCAGATCTGCCTGAAGAAAAAGAGAGAGCTTACCGGAGTAGTTGCCTTCGGATTGGAACATATATCGTTATCAAGAAGATCGTAAAGGACTATTTCTTGAATGTTTGGAATGAATCAAAAGATCACCGAGAAAAGATATATATTTCCTATGATTCTACCAATAAAAACTGCCAGGCAGGTGAAGTTGAAATGTCAGAATACGGACATGCCAAGGATGAGAAAGGTCTTCCAATCTTCAACTATGCTATTGCCTATGATACACATAATAATGAACCTCTTTTTTATGAAAAGTATCCTGGTAGTATCAATGATGTCGCACAACTTCAGTTTTTGCTCGATAAGGTTCAAGGATATGGATATAAGAAAATCGGCTTTATATTGGACAGAGGATATTTCAGTAAGGGAAATATAGAGTTCATGGATCGATGTGGCTATGAGTTTGTGATCATGGTAAAGGGATTGGCAAGCTTCGTGAATCAACTAATCCACGATAACAAGGGAACATTTGAAAATAAACGGGTGCACAATATTCCAGAATATAACGTATCAGGGATGACCGTAAAAAAAAAGCTGTATGTTACGGATGAATCAGATAGGTATTTCCATATATATCACAGCATATCAAAGGAAAGTTCTGAAAGAACGGGTCTTGAAGCAAAGATACAACAAATGACCAGATATCTCAGCCATCATACCAACGAGATTAAAGAATTTGGGGCTTCTCTCAATAAATATTTCGAATTATACTATGATGAAAATCAAGAGAGATTTCTATTCGCCACTGAACAGATTGGTGCGATCGAAAGAGAGATAGATTTGTGTGGATATTTTGTTATTATCACATCCCGCAAGATGACTGCGAAGGAAGCTATAAATCTGTATAAGAGTTGCGATGCATCAGAAAAGTTATTCCAAGGAGACAAATCTTACCTTGGAAACAAAAGCATTCGGGTTCATTCGAACGAATCGGCATCAGGCAAGATATTTATTGAATTTATTGCTCTTATTATAAGAAATAAGATATATACTTACCTAAAAGAAGAGAAGAAAAATCTTGATAAAAAACCTAATTTTATGACGGTTCCAGCAGCTATTAAGGAGCTGGAAAAAATTGAAATGGTAAGACAATTGGACAATGTGTACCGCCTGGATCATGCAGTAACTGCAACACAAAAAGCAATACTGAAAGCATTCGGTTTGGATGCGACGTATATCAAATACAAGGCAGCGGAAATAAGTAGTGAATTGAAGAGATGACAACTGTAGGAGGAAAATAAAATGGCAAGAATTGCAATTCCATCAGAGAAGAAAATCGAAATTTCACAGCAAAAAGTTATTAAGTCAAAAGAAGAAATTTGATGTTGCGATTGAAGAGCTTAAGAAGCTTATGGACAAAAGAGATACATTGAAGAAAGAAGAACTCATAGTAGCAATCGAAAGAAGCAATTAATTCTTTACCCTGATCAGCGATACCTATGAAACTTCATCAATCGTTTTTACTACAAACAAAGAAATCACAGATTGGGCTGAAATGATGGGCGATCCGGTTTTGACAACAGCTTTGCTGGACCGTATACTTCATCGTGCCAAATGCTTTTCACTTAAAGGTGAATCTTATCGACTGAAACACCCAGATTTCTTTGTTTGAGACAAAAGAAAAATCTGCTTACCACCAAAAGGGAAAAGTGCTTACCGCACCGAGAAAATAGTCGTTGACATTCTTACTGAGGGTCAATTGCATGAATATGGTGGGTCAAACAAAAGAATTCAATGGGTCATTTCAAACGGAATATTCAAAATATTTAAAATAAATATTATTTTTTTAAGGAGGTATTATGTACTGTCAAAATTGTGGGAATAAAGTAAAGGAAGATGCTAAATTTTGCTCTCTTTGTGGAGCTAAGCTAAATTTTGAGGGGAAAATCAAGGAAGAAAAAATCTCGGAATCTAAAAAATTAAATGATTCATCTATCAAGGAAGAAGATAAAGCTTTAATGGTTTTAAACGCTTCCTTAAAAGAGGGTTTTTTGAAAAGCACAGTCTGTTATATTGTGTTTTTTAATGATAGGATTGTAGTTTTTAAACTTTTAAAAGACCGTCAAAATGAAGAAATAAAAAAACGCCAAAAAGAATTAAAGAAATCTGGAGCAGGTTTTTTAAAAAGTTCGGCCGATATGATGAGTTTTTGGGCTAGTTTTGGAGATAGATTCTATAAAATGACTCCGGAAGAAATTCTTTCTGAAGAGAAAGAAAATTTTCAAATACACAATAATGATATCTCTAAAATTGAATTTAAACAGTCGTTAACTATTCTTGATGAGGATAGTCAACGTCAAAAAATGGGTGATATTAAAATTAAATATCCTTCTGGAGAACTAAAATTCCAGCACGAATATTATGATTCTAACGGAAATATTAGAAAAGTTCTATCTTCTCTCTTCGATAGAAATTTAAAATATAAAGGCAAAAAATCCAAGATAGTGTTTGGAGATAAAGAAGGTTTCAAATAAAAGTGAATTATTGAACAAATCTAGTATATTTCTGAACTTCCGTTCTACTTAACTCTCAGGAATTCAAAAGTGTTGTTAGATGCCCTGAAAATGTTCATTTTTCAACAAAACAAGCAATTTTCTGTTGATTTTCCCAGTGAAATATGGCATGATTATAGAGAGTTAATAACTCTCAAAGGAGGCCAATATGTACACTGATGTGAGAGTGAAAATACCTGATGAAAAAGGAAAAGTTACAAGGAAGAAAATCAGAGGAACCACCTACATTTATTATCAAACAGATCGCATTTATGACCCGGAAAAAAAGTATAGCATTCCTAAAAGTACACCTATCGGAAAGCTCTGTGAAGACGATCCAACGATGATGATTCCGAACGAGAAATACTTGATTTTTTATCCGGAAGCATAGTAGATGTGTCGCAGCTACAGTACATGCTTGAAAAAACAGAGATGATTCGTCAGAGTGATGGTAATTACCGTTTGGATCATGCCGTGACCGCAACACAAAAGGAAATACTGAAAGCATTTGATCTGACTGAAAGAAACATTCGTGAACAAGCGATAAGCATTAACAGTCTACTAAAAATGGTTGAAGGATTGTAAGGGGGCAGGCAAATGGGCAACTGAATTCATATATGGAATTCAAAACCGGTAGATGTTATAATTTGAATGAGAGGTAAAAGATTTGTCCTTAATGCTAATAGTCATTGTAGTTATAATAGCAGTTGTGTTGATCGGAGCACTCGTTGCGAAGAATAGTTAAAGTGGTAGGAGGTTTGATGGAAAGAGTTAAGTTTGTAATGGAGATACTTGACAGGAATCTCATGATGGTCAATGATACAGGATACGTATTTGATGACGGCAGCTTTGACGATACTATTCATTGCTATGGCGTCGCTTATTTTTGCGCCGCAGCGGCCTATAGAAGAGGGCTAGATGCCGAGTTGGGGTTTATCATTGGTCTTATGCATGATCTAGGAAGAATTTCGAATGACGATTACACTGAAGGACATGGTCCGACAGGAGCGATAATGGTACAGAAATTACTGGCGGATTCAGGTCTGTTTGATGAGCATGAGATAGAAATCATATCAAATAGCGTATCCAGACATTCTAAAAAGAAAAAAATCGATGGCCCTTATGAAGAAGCATTGAAAGATGCGGATTTATTGGAAAGAATCTTTTTTATGGGAGATCAAGGGAAATCGGAAAGTAGAAAAAGAGATAGAATTTCTCGTCTTTTGAATGATTTCGGGCTATCAATAAAAATAATTTAGGTTAGAGAAATTGAAATAATTGTTATATAATGACTTAATCTACCATCAGAAGTATGATGGCAGATTTTTTTATACAAAACGGCTGAGAATAGCGATCAGCCTTTATAAATAAATTATTTTTTAAGGTTTTTGGCTTTGTTGTAACAGGCCAGCATGGATTCAATCAGTGCGCTCCTGAAACCCCTGTCTTCCAGGACTTTTACAGCTTCAATGGTGGTACCACCGGGGGAGCAGACAGCATCCTTTAGTTCTCCCGGGTGCATATCCAATTCCTTCACCATTTTTGCAGCCCCCATCACAGCCTGGGCTGCCAGCTTATAAGCCATCTTTCTTGGTAAACCCGTTAGCACACCTGCATCTCCCATGGCCTCTATCATAATATAAACATACGCGGGTGAGCTGGCTGATATGGAAACCAATGAATCCATATGGCCCTCTTCATCAAGCTCCTGAACCTCTCCAAATCCTTGGAAAATTGTGTTGATATCTGACTTTTCCTCATCGGTGAATATATTCTTATCGTAAAAGACCCCTGTCATTCCTTCACCTACCAATGAAGGAATATTGGGCATGGCACGCATTATTTTCAAGTTTTCTATACCGGTGTATTGCCTGATTTCTTCAATGGTGTAGCCTGGTGCCAGGCTGATGATCACATGCCTTTCAGGGTCAAGATAGTCCTTTATTTCGTCAAAAACATGTTTATAATGCTGTGACTTGATGGCAAAGAATATATATTTACATTTTTTTACCAGATCAATATTATTTTTAGCACACTTAACCATCAGTTCTATGCTTAGTCGTTCTTTGGTTTCATTGGTTTTGGAATTAATGTATATTCTATCCAAATCAAATTTTTTTCTAACCATACCGGTGATCATGGCTTTTGAAACATTGCCGGCGCCTATAAAACCTATTTTATCCATTTCACACTCTCCATTGTTAAATATTTAAATAATAATAACACAACTATTTAAACCATTCAATTGATTTAACCATGACATTGTGATAAATTTATAGGGTAATTATGATAAATATGGTTTTTAGTTTGATTGAAGGGAGGATCTTATGACAGATTCATATAATGATAACAGCAATTTTATTCAAAAGATAATAGACAAGGATATCAGGGAAGGTGTTTATGACAGAAAGATTCACACAAGATTTCCACCTGAACCCAATGGATTCTTACATATAGGCCATGCCAAATCTATCTGGTTGAATTACAGCTTGGCAATCAACAATGATGGCATTTTTAATCTTCGCTTTGATGACACCAACCCAACCAAAGAGGAAGATGAGTATATTGATGCTATCATTGAGGATGTCAAATGGCTTTGCCCCGAATGGAACGGAATTGTATATTATGCCTCGAATTATTTTCAGACCATGTATGAATGTGCACTGGAGCTGATTAATAAGGGGCTTGCATATGTGGATGATTTGACAGCTGATGAGATACGTGAGAATCGGGGAACACTCACCGAACCTGGGAAGGAAAGCCCATACAGAACCAGATCAATTGCAGAGAATACCAATCTTTTTATTGGCATGAAAAATGGCGAATTTCCGGATGGGAAAAGGGTCTTGAGGGCTAAAATCGATATGAGTAGCCCTAATCTTAACATGAGAGATCCTGTTTTGTATAGAATACTGAGAGCGACACATCACAATACCAGAGATGATTGGTGCATCTATCCTATGTATGATTATGCCCACCCTTTGCAGGATGCCATAGAAGAGATTACCCACTCCATTTGCACATTGGAATTTGAGGATCACAGACCGCTTTACGAATGGGTGCTGAACAATATCGATACCTTTCAGGTCCAACCGCCTAAGCAGATAGAATTCGCCAAATTATTCCTCACAAAGACAATGATGGGTAAAAGATACCTAAAGCAATTGGTTGATGAAGAATTTGTGGACGGATGGAGTGACCCTCGCATGCCAACTATATCCGGCTATAGAAGAAGGGGATACACAGCAGAGTCCATTAGGCGCTTCTGTGATGATATTGGTGTATCCAAAGCACAAAGTGTTGTGGACATACAAATGCTCGAGCACGCTGTCAGAGAGGATCTTAAAATGACTGCTCCTAGAACCATGGCAGTATTGGATCCATTGAAGATTACAATTACCAATTATTCTGAGGATGAGCTGGAATATCTTGATGCTGAGAATAATCCCGAAAATCCCAAAATGGGTATCAGAAAAATACCTTTTGGACGAGAAATCTACATAGAAAGAGAGGACTTTATGGAAGACCCTCCTAAGAAATATTTTAGGCTGTTTCCTGGCAATGAGGTCAGATTGAGACATGCCTACTTTATTAAATGCAATGAAGTGGTCAAGGATGTAGATGGTCAAATTGTTGAATTAAGATGTACCTACGATCCCGAGACAAAAAGCGGGTCTGGTTTTAATGCGAGAAAAGTCAAAGGCACACTTCATTGGGTGTCTGCAACAGAATGTATGGAAGCAGAGGTAAGACTGTATGATTACATGATGGAAGATGAGGATTTTGACAAGTCCAATTTCACTGAAAAATTAAACAACGAGTCTAAAGTGGTGGTTCGAAACTGTAAAATCGAGAAAAACCTAGTCAGTTCCAAACCAGATGATCGTTACCAGTTTTTAAGGCATGGATTCTTTATAGTTGATCAGGATTCATCAGAAGATAAGTTGGTTTTCAATAGGATTGTTTCTCTAAAAAGCTCTTGGAAGTAATTGACATGACTATTTTTGAAATAATAGAAAAGGCATTGAATGAACATACTCTTGTCTCGATAACACTTTCGGGCATAAGAGACAAGAATCATCATTACAACAGGATTGACATCAGACCCATCGTGATAGGTGATTTTTACATGCTGCAGTTTGTCAAGAACATAGACAACAAAGACATACATGAAAACCTAAAGGCAGATATCGGTTACGACTTGATTAGAGATTTGCTTGAAAATAGCTTTAGAAACTTCAATGTCGTGACAACTGATAAACATATACATGGATTGGTTTCCAAAAAAAAGAAAATTACCTTTAAAATGATGGAATGGGATAAACAAATCAATCTTAATCTATCTCATAATAGAAAAAAAGAATATATCATCCCGGATAATAAACCCTGCCTCTTTTTGTATCATCTCGGGGTAATGGATGCCAAGGGCAAGGTCTATAAAAGCAAATACGACAAATTCAGGCAAATAAATAAGTTCCTGGAAATAATGGATCACGTCGTAACCAGTGAGGCTATTGGTGATTGTATAAGAATAGTTGATTTTGGATGTGGGAAAGCCTATCTCACGTTTGCAGTTTATTACTATTTCAAGGAAGTTTTGGGGAAGAATGTTTTTATTATGGGCTTGGATTTAAAAGAAGACGTAGTGGATTTTTGCAATACCACTACAGCCACATTGGGCTATGATAATCTAACTTTTAGAAGGGAAGATATTAGAAATTATAGCACCAAAGACCCTGTCGATATGGTTCTTACCCTGCACGCATGTGATACTGCCACAGATGCGGCCTTAGTGAAAGCAATCAAATGGCAGGCGAAGTATATTCTGTCAGTTCCATGCTGTCAGCATGAAATGTTTGATAAGATTCGTAATAAAGCAATGCAACCTATGCTGGATCAGGGCCTGATTAAAGAAAGGCTGTCCTCTTTAGTGACTGATACACTTCGTGTTTTGTTTCTGCAAAAGGAAGGTTATGATGTCAGTACTCTCGAATTCATCTCGATGGAGCATACACCTAAAAACCTGATGCTGAGGGGGGTCAAAAAAAATAACGATAGAATAAGCTCAACACGGCAATACAACGACTTCAAGAAATTCTGGAACCTTAAAACTGTTTTCATAGAAGAATTCTACGATAGAGAAATGAAAAATGATGAATCGTGATTTAAACCTCAATAAAAGTGAAAAGGAAATATTCGAGTTTACATTGGATAGCATACCTGATGCTATAACAGTGATTGGCACAAACTACATGACTATATTCTTCAACAAGGTGTCAGAGTCCTATTTTGATGTCAAAAAAGGGACATTATCGGTAAAGATATCAGATCCTTTTTTCCCAATTCGCTATTGCCAAAAGTGATAGATATGGGAAAATCATACTTCAATATTTACTATAGACCTCGAGAGAGTACCTTTAACGTAATAAGTACCATACCGCTGTAGAAATATTTCCAAAACACCGGTGTCTGTTTGGTTAAATGGTGCAATGAGAGTATTGCTTATAATATCAAGCCATACTCTTTTTTAAGTATTATAAATATGACACAATAATTGCTAGTAATAATTGAAGAGAATAAAAGCATGGAGGCAAAGATGAGAATAGAGAATCATCCTACGAGCTTAAAAAAGCGGTAATTTGCCAGGTTGATCAGAATTTCCAACCAATTGCAACCACTGAAACAACCCTTGATGTAGATGTCATGTGTATTTCAGTTGGTTTTTATCTGGCTATCGGTTACAGCGGTCATGGATTCATGTTTGGACCATTGACAGGTATCATTATTGCGGAAATGATTTCAGAAAAAAACCGATAGGGGACGTATCATTATTGGGACTTAATAGGTTTAAGGAAGGTTTAAGGAAGACAATTTAATCCTTGAGCCATCAGTTGTTTAGTGTTATAATGAATTTGAAATACCGTTTCAGATTTAAATAGTATGTGGAGGTGACTTATGAAAAGATTGGTTAAAGACGAGCGTTTATGTATAGGGTGTGGTGCCTGTGAAGAGAAATGTTCAACGACATATTTTAAGGTAAACAACCGAGAGAAATCCAGAATAAAGGTAGAAAAAATGGAGCATTGGAGCAGACTTACCATATGCACTCAATGTGGAGTCTGTGCAGAGGTATGTCCAACGCTGGCGCTTAAAAAAGATATTCCCGGTGTAGTCCGATTAAATAAAAAAGAGTGTGTCGGATGCTTCATATGTGTTGGGTTCTGTCCGGAAGACGCTATGATGCAGCATGATGATTACTTGGAGCCTTTCAAATGCATATCTTGTGGACTATGCACCGAGGTGTGTCCCACGGGTGCGATAAAAATTAGAGAGTTTTAGGGGAGTGATTATAATGGATTTGCAGAATCTTAGAAACAAACGGAAATTATTATTTGAATTCAAGTATGAAAAAAAAGATCTATACAGAGGATATACCGACAAAACCTTATATATTAATTTAAGCACCAATGAGATTAAAGAAAAAGATGTTCCTGAAGAGATGAAAGAAAAATTCATAGGTGGCAAGGGTTATGGTATGAGGTACCTTTGGGATGCTGTGACGCCTGAAACTAGATGGGACTCGGTGGAAAATGAAATTATCGTTGCGGTAGGTCCGGTTGGTGGCATCACTCAATATCCAGGTTCAGGGAAAAGCCTTGTTTGCACAATCTCACCGATGACGGACATACCTATAGACTCAAATGTGGGCGGTTATTTCGGACCTTATTTGAAGTTTAGTGGGTTCGATGCATTGGAGATTCAGGGAAAAGCAGAAAGAGATGTGGTCATAATAATTGATGGCAAAGAAAAAACGGTTAGAATCGAAGAGGCACCACTTGAAGCTGTCGATGGCCATATTTTAGGTGACCAACTGACCCATATGTATGGCAACAGTGAATCTGCAAAGCGTCTTGTTTCAGTAATAACAGCAGGAACAGCTGCTGAACATACAAGAATTGGAATTCTAAATTTCACTTTCTATGATCTGAGAAGAAAAACCGCAAGGATGAAACAGGCAGGCAGAGGTGGTATAGGGACGGTTTTTAGAAATAAAAAAATCAAAGCGGTTGTTGTTATCGCCGAGGAAGTTAAAGGCAATCTGAACAACGCATTCGATCAGAGCATCATTAATGAAATGGGTATCAAACTTCACCGTGAAATGGCTCACTTAGACCATCTCCAAAACAATATGAGAAAGATTGGCACAGCCAATATAATAGAAGTCATGGACGCTTATGACCTGTTACCGGTACATAATTTCCAATATGGTAGTCACCCCGACACCAAAAAGATAGAATCAAAAGTATTCATAAGAGATTATTGCACACAAAATATGCCGGACGGTTGCTGGTATGGTTGCTCAGTGGCCTGTTCGAAAGCAGCCGATAATTTCGAGCTTAAGACCGGACCCTATAGAGGACAGAAGGTTGTGGTGGACGGGCCGGAATATGAAAATGCCGCAGGTGTTGGTGCTAATTGCGGTATATTTGATCCCCATGCTGTGCTTGAATTGAATTTCTATTGCGATACCTACGGTATAGATACCATTTCTTATGGTACCCTAACCGCCTTTGCAATGGAATGCTACGAACGCGGAATAATCAACCAAGAGATTACCGGAGGGCTGGATTTGAGATTTGGAAACGCTGATGCAAGTCTGGATCTGATTCATCAGATGGCAAAAGGGGAAGGTTTTGGTCTGATAGCGGGTCAGGGGGTCCATAGGATGAAGAAGCTCTTTGTGGAGAAGTATGATGCCGATGCGGATTTTCTGGAGGATATCGGTGCGGAGCAAAAAGGACTGGAATACTCTCAGTACATGTCAAAAGAATCTCTTGCACAACAGGGTGGTTATGGACTGACTAATAAAGGACCTCAGCATGACGAGGCATGGGTGATTTTTATGGATATGATCAATAATCAGATACCGACCTTTGAGAATAAAGCAGAAGCATTGCACTATTTTCCGATGTTCAGAACCTGGTTTGGTTTGTTGGGACTGTGCAAGTTACCTTGGAATGACATAGTACCTGCCAATAATTCGGAAACGGAAGAACCGGCGAAGATTCAGGAACATGTTGACAATTATCATAAGCTATACTACGGTATCACCGGAACAAAGATCGATTCGGCTGAAATGATAAGACAATCCGAGCGGGTATACAATTTCCAAAGGATATTCAATATCAGGATGGGTAAAGGCCTGAGAAAAAATGATAAGACACCTTATAGGACAATGGGACCGGTAACAAAAGAAGAATACCTATCCAGAGAATCAAACTATGAAAAGCAGATGAACGAACTGGGTTTTGATCTGACTGGTAAAACGGTAAAAGAAAAAATCGCTATGCTTAGAAGACACAGGGAAAACCAGTATGAACAATTGACGGACGCTGTGTATAAAAGAAGAGGGTGGACGATGAATGGTGTTCCAACTCCAGAGAAATTGAAGGATCTCGGTATGGAATTACCGGAGCTTTTAGAGGTAATAAAACCCTATCTTTAATTGATATATTGCCAAATTAGTTGTATTATAAGTGGGGAAGTAATTCTCTACTTATTTTTTGGAGGTAAGACATGCTGCTGAACGACAGAATATTTGAGCATTACAAGGATGATATGACAATTGGGGATGTCATTGAGGTCATGCGTTTCACATATCCCAGATTGGTAGTCAAGGTTAATGGCAGACTGATTCAAAAATCCGAATACAATGCTACTATTCTAAACGAAAACGATGATGTTAAAATACATCATCTATTAGCTGGAGGCTAATACGAAAGAGGCTTCTATTGGAATACGAATAGAAGATATTGTTGTAGTGGAAAATGATGTGGGTGTTTCATTGAACTCGGTGACAAAAGAATTGCTTGTTCTCTAAAATGAAAGGG
>LGGM01000145.1 GCA_001509345.1 Clostridiales bacterium 38_11 | reverse complement strand
CGTTATAAATGCTAATCTGTTTCTTCACCCTTTGGCATGCATTTTCCACTGTAGTTACATCACCGTCGGGAATAAGAATTGCAAACTCATCGCCCCCAATTCTGGCAATCATATCGTTGGCTCGAAACGCTTTCCCGATTGCATTAGCTGCAGCGATAAGCAAATCATCACCCTTGCTATGTCCAATCGAATCGTTTATTAATTTAAGGCCGTCTACATCACATACAATTACGCCAACAGGAGAAAACCGGCCGCTGCCAAGGCGCCGCATTTCTTCTTCGAAGTAGGCGCGGTTATAAAGACCCGTAAGCGGATCATGAAAGCTGAGGTATTTCAATTGTTCTTCCATAGTTTTTCTCTCCGTAATATCAAAAATATATCCATGAATCTCAACAAGCTTGCCGCTATGATCAAATTTTCCAATCACGTTCTGCAATATAATAATCCTTTCACCATCAATACATTGAAGGTTAGTCTCGTAAAATTCAAGCTTTTTTCTTTCATTTAAAAGCTTTAAAAAATTTTGCCTCTCCTCATCGCCTGTAAAAAACAATAATAAATTTGACTTTAAGGCATCTTCAACAGCTTTAAAACCAAGTATTTGCGCAAAAGTCAAGTTGCAGAGAAGTATTTTTCCATCCGGCGCCGATATGTAATTGCCTGTCAGGGCTTCGTTGAAAAGCCCCCGGAAATGTTCTTCGCTTTCTTTAATTTTTCCCCGGGATTGCTCCAGGCCCGTAAGCATGGTGTTTATTTCACCGGCAAGTGTGGAAAGTTCATCGCCTCCGGCAACAGGCACGCGTGCTGAAAAGTCCTTCGTTTGCCCGATTTTTATGACACTTTTGATTAGATTTGTCAGACGTAACAAAATCATCTTTTCTGAAAGCAGAAGGCTTATAAATAGCAGAACGAATCCGGTAATTATAATTATAGTGACAAAACACCTGTGGCTTAGCTTTCCCTGATTATAAATATCTCTGGGCATAAGCACCCGAAAAACAAGACTTGGCTTTCCGTTAATATCTGTTATTAACGAATATCCGGCAATTGAACTCTGATTCAAGACTCTGACAAGCGTCGGTTTATCCACTGATAAAAGGGAATAAGCTTCATTAAAATCGGAAGAGCCTTGTTCGCCATAGACCTGCAGGGTCAGGGAAAGGTGAGTTAAATCAGCCAATCGCTTAATTTCCACAGCGTCCAGATATCTGCCAACGACCAGAGATCCGCGTATGGGACCCTGTTTTTCGCTCGTAATAATTGGCTGTGATACTAAAAGCATAGGTCCTTCCGGCAGCAGAACAATGGTTTTAACCGTGCTAATAAGGCTTTCGTGTTTTAAAAGGGGGCTGCCAGGAGTTAAGTATCTGTCTAAACCGGCAGGCAGATCAGTTAATTTTAAGTTTTCCAGGTCATAACCATGCCCGTAGACAATTTTCCCACTGGAATTTATAAAAACCATCACGTTTAAATTAAGACTCTTATAGGTATCAGTTACAAGGTTGGTTTTAATATAACGTTTGTTGACATCTTCAATGAACGTATAGGTATCATCCCAGGCTGCCCAGTCACTGTTAATCCTTTGCAAAGTTAATAGCTCACCTGACAGGGCGTCGTTTAAGCGTGCAATATTTTTAAGTACTAGTTCCTCCTCAATTTCAACATAACCTTTTAACAGGTACTTTTCTGAAATTACATATGAAGTAATAACAGCCATAGTAAGCGCAAGAATAAGAACAAATAAGTTTTTCATCCGGAGAGACAGGTTGTCAAAAAGCTTTATCATCAAGATCACCGCTTTTCCGGTTTAGATCAGATTATTTTAAAATTCATATAATAATTTGTTATAGAAACAACTTTCTTTGATTATTCATCATCAATTATTCTGGGTAAAATGAAAAAATCCTCTTTTAAATACAAAAAGACCCCTTTTAAGGATCTTTTGGAGAAATGAAACTTTTAATAAAACCTAAAAATTATTAAAACCTTTTAAGCAATGTTTTAACAACATAATCAAAAGGCATTGAACCTACAATATCCAGCAACTCGTCCATCTCAGTCTTTTTCTTTGTTTTTTTTGTTTTTAAGTCGCCTTCCAGGACTACCTGAACAGTTTGATCCCTGTTAATAACCACACTATCAACCTCTAAAACATCTGTCAGCAAACCAAAGATGACGAGTGCTTTTTGCGGCGTAAGCGGGGCTATGAGGCAGTCTTTTTTATCGGAGGGACTGCAAGTTGCGGAATATGAACCCCCTTCCCCCTGCATCATTTGTTTTTGAAACTGATCTGCCAGTCTGTTAAGTTCCTCAGGTGAAAACACGTTATCACGCCTTTTTAAGCAATGAACTAAATTGCGGGGGAAATTATTATCGGCTCCCCGGGAACTGTCGGAGGCCCTGCCAGGCCTGTGGCAAATAAGAAAGTCAGAGCAACAACAATAATGAGCAGGATATCATGTCGGACATTATCTAGACGATCCGTGTTCTCCAATACAATCACATCCTTGCTTCATTAATATTCATAATTTGTCAGATTGTGAAGAATAAGCTATTTTTATCATAGATAATAAATTTAAAATCAATTTTAAAAATTATTCTTGTGTTAAAAGTTGATATTCCTGCCACATTTATTTTAAATTAACGCCTTACTTCGTTCGGCGGCTTTTTAGTCCACACACTTCAACGTACCCCCACAGTTGCCGCATTCTAACTCCGGCATCACTCCTGG
>LGGM01000006.1 GCA_001509345.1 Clostridiales bacterium 38_11 | reverse complement strand
CCAGCTGGCGGTTCAATTGGCCAAAGTCTTTTCTTTTCATGATGATAAGATCCTCCAGCTCCTTGATTTCTCTATTTCTGCTCAAAAGCTTGAAGCTGTTTTTCTTTAAGGAACCCCCTGTAATAGAACCGCCAGCATTGATGACCTCACCTTCCAGAGTGACGACTCTTGTGCTATAATGGATTGATTTTGCGATTTTTATACCATTACGTATATTGTCGGATAATAGGACTCTACCTAGCAGGAAATCCACAATATGAGAATATTTTTCGTCATAGCTGACCAGGTTGTTGAGAGTTCCTATACACCCGTCTATCTGAAGGGCATTTTTCTCCGTATCATTCAGATTTCTGGGTTTTATTGTGTCCAAAGGCAAGAAGGTGACTCGTCCAATGTTGTTGCTTTTCAAGTAATCTATGATATCAGAGGCCTTTCTCTCATTTTGAATTAGAATATTCTGCATGGAGCTTCCGAGAGCAACCTCAAGAGCATTCTCATATTTTTCATGGGTCTCGATAAGCTCTGCGACAACTCCGATGATTTCATCTCCTAACATCCTGTTGTTTTTGGATGCAAGCATCAGATTCTGCACACTTTTATAGTAACCGTCATAGGAGTTCTGCATTCTGATTAGAAACTCCATTTTAGATGTTTTTTCGTTGATATGATTCTGTTCTTTTTGGAGGTTTTTTTCCAATAGAATACAGGATTCATTTTTTTTGGAGTAATTATCTCTGAGGCCAACTATCCTGTCATTGTTTTCCTGAACCTTCAGTTCTTTGGATTTCAATTCAGTTGTCAAGGATTCTATTTTTTGAGCCAATATCTCCAGTTGATTTTTTTGATCATCAATCTCTGACTTCAGGTTGTTGATTCGATTCATTGAATTGGCGATAAGAGAATCGATTGTGTTTATTCTGCCTTTCAGATCTGTCTGCTGATTGTATTTCTCGAAAACATCATTCTTCTTTTTATCGATTAGGTCTTGCAGCTGAGTATTGTCGGCCAAATAATCCTTAAGCTTTTGCTCGCTGTTTCCCATCTGTTGATGCTTAAGCCTTAGTTCGCCATCTTTAATAGCTATCTGGTCCATCAATGATTCCGATTTTTTCAATAGCTCGGATTTTTGTTTTTCCTTTTCATCCATACCATGTTCTAGTTTTTCTTTTTCTCCTATATAGAGATTCAGTCTGCTCTCTTCAAGCTTGATACTACTGTCTTTTTCCAGGTACTCTGAGTTTATTTGATCCTGGATTTCGTCCAGGTTATTCTTTTTATCTTCAATGTCCTTTAACTCATCTATGATTTGCTCAAATTCAAGCTTGTTTATTTCAAGTCTCTGATTATTTTTTGCTAGCTCTTCCAGCTTGCTCTTTAGATGATTATCCAACGTGTTTAGTAATTCAGTTGTTTTTTCATATTCCCTTGAAAAGAGATTTAATTCATAAGATTTCAGATTATTCTTTAATCGTAGGTAAATTTCAGCGTCTTCTTTCTGTTTTCTCAAAGGATCGATTCTTTGCTCTATCTCAGATATGATGTCATTGATCCTTAGGATGTTTTCCTCTGTCTTCTGGAGCTTCTTTAGGGACTCATCTTTTCTTGTCTTGAATTTTACAATACCGGCAGCCTCTTCAATTACCTTTCTTCTGATATCGGATTTTGAACTGATGATATCCTCTATCCTTCCCTGTCCAATGATTGAATATCCGTCAATACCTATCCCGGTATCCATAAACAATTCTCTGATTTCTTTTAATCTGACGCTATTGTTGTTTAACAGGTATTCACTGTCTCCGCTGCGATACAATCTGCGTTTGATGCTGACCTCAGAATACTCCACTGGAAGCTTTCCACTGCTGTTGTTGAATATCAGATCCACTTCCGCATAGCTTAGCGGTTTCCTTTTTTCTGTACCTGCGAAAATGACATCCTCCATTTTTGAGCCTCTGAGTATTTTGGCACTTTGTTCACCCATAACCCACTTGAACGAGTCAGATATATTGCTTTTTCCACTGCCATTAGGGCCTACAACAGCAGTCAATTCTGAGTTGATCTTAACAACCGTCTTCTCGGGAAAAGATTTGAAACCATTAATAATAATCTCTTTTAGATACATATTCCCTCTCCTTACAGATTAGATAAAAGGTTTCCACGAGATCTCTCTCACTGAAACACATCATGTCATGGTTTGTGTAAACTTCTATGAAGCAAATACTATTATCCTTAATATAGCTCATGTTTTCTATATTTAGAGATTTAATCAGTCTCTTCAGTCCCTGCTTATTTAAGCCTACAATATAATTATAGTTCTTCTCACTGCTTCTAATGGTCAGTTTATTTGTTTCTCCACCTTTTATACAATGAATAAGAGATGTTACGTATATATTGGTCATTACCATTTGTCTGTAGGATGGGTGAAAAGGTCCTGCTATGATATCTTTGCCAAATGTCATATTAAGTGTCGGTTGTAGGCCTACTCTGATTACTTTTACTCGCTCTTGTTCATATATGGCATATATCTGAGAAACAAGTTCAATACTCTCATCCAGTTTTAGAGGATGATATCTATTTTGTTCATAAAGTCTTTCGAATTGGGTATCTCTTATGACCAATGTCGGATAAATCCTCGCAATATCTGGAAGCAATGTGGCAGATCTGATAGCGGTGTTGATATCCTCGTTGATACTGCTGCCATATAGACCTGGCATGATCTGATGTCCTAAAGTAATATTTCTTTTCTTTATGAGATGACTTGCTTTTTTTACATCGTTCGATGTGTGCCCTCTGTTGATCTTGGAAAGAACCTCATCATCCATTGACTGCACCCCCAGTTCAACAATATCCACACCAAAGTCTACCAACATATCCAATATGTTTTCACTGATAGCATCTGGTCTAGTTGATATTCTGATTGCATTTATCCTTTGATTGCATTTATACAGATATGCAATTGACAGCAGTTTTTCTTGTGTTGATAGTTCTATAGCAGTGAAGCTCCCTCCAAAATAAGCAATTTCAATATGATTGCCATGTGGTTCAATTGTTTTGAGATAGCTCTCAATATGGTTTATGATATCTTTTGTGCTAATATCAAAATTCGTTCCAGTGATTTTTTTTTGATTGCAAAAATAGCAGTCATTTGGGCAGCCTTTGTGCGGTATAAAAATAGGTATGATAATATTTTTTTCAGGCATTTATGTATCCCATTGTAACAAGCGCTTCTCTCGCCGCTTCTTGTTCTGCTGATTTTTTGCTCTTTCCCTCGCCATTGCCCACTCTATTCTGATCTAAAAATAGTCTGACATAAAAAGTTTTGTCATGATCAGGGCCTTCTTCCCTATAAACCTGATACCTAATTTTGCTATTGGGATGATCTTTTTGAATAACCTCCTGAAATCTTGTTTTAAAATCAAGGCGGATCTTACCTGTTGCAGCTCTCTCAATGAATTCTTGAAATTTTGGCAAAAATAGTGCCTCAACATTTTCAAATCCACTATCGAGATAAACAGATGCAATTAAAGCTTCTAAACAATCAGCCAGTATTGATTTTCGATTTCTCCCCCCGGTATGTTCTTCTCCCTTTCCAAGGACCAAAAAATCACCGAGTCTATATTGCATTGAAATCGAATATAAAACATCCTCACAAACCACCTTTGACCTTAGTCGTGTCAGCTTGCCTTCCGGGTAGGTGTTGAATCGTTTGTAAAGATAATGGCTTACCATGATTTCAAGTACCGCATCACCCAAAAATTCCATTCTTTCATTGTTCCTGATCTGTTGTCCGTTCTCGTTTGAAAACGAGCTGTGTGTCAGTGCCTCTTTTAGAAGGTCCTTATTAGTAAATTCATAACCTAAAACTTTTTCAAATTGATTTACATCAATCTCCATTTCAACCTCCCAATAATCAATGATTAATGATCAAACAATGCTAATCACTAATCATTGATTATTTAATAAAAGTCCTGAAAATCAGGACTTTTGATCGATAACATTTTCGAGATACTGGATTGCATCTCTGACAGTTTTTAATTTTTCCGCATTTTCATCATCAATTTCAATTCCATATTCATCTTCAATTCCCATAATCAGCTCAACAAGCGCTATTGAATCCGCTTCAAGATCATCGGCAAAGGATGTATCCATTGTTATGACCGTATCTTCATCCAGATTCAATCTATTGATTATTAATGCCCTGATTTTTTCAAACATCAACTTATTCCACCTCCCATTTCCAATTGTTCTATTATCATTTCATTGACCTTATTGTCAATAAAAAGCTTGGATTGCCTGATGGCATTTTTGATCGCAACATCATTGGAACTGCCATGGGCTTTTATTATTGGACTTTTCAGACCAAGCAAAGGAGCTCCGCCATGTTCTGAATAATCAAATCTCTTATTTAGCTGTCTAACTGAATCCTGAATCAATAAGCCACCGAGTTTTCCCTTTGTTGTCTTGAGCAATTCGCCTTTGATCTGTGCTATTAGTTCTGACATGACCCCCTCTGTCAGCTTCAATACCACATTCCCAACAAAACCATCACACAACAGAATATCCGTTTCATTTCTCAAGATATCTCTTGCTTCCACGCTTCCGATAAAGTTAAGATCCATCTTGTTCAGTAAGTCATAGGTATCAATAACTAGTTTATTTCCCTTTCCCTGTTCCGTCCCGATGTTGATCAGTGCGATCTTGGGATTTTGTATATCTAACACTTTTTCCATGTATACTTTCCCCATCAAAGCAAACTGAGACAAAAACAACGGCTTGCAGTCAACATTGGCTCCTGCATCCATCAAGAGACTGAATCGGTCTCCATTTGGGAATAGTGGTGCAAGACAAGGCCTTTCAATCCCTTTAATCCGACCTACGATAAATAAACCACCACTTAGGAGTGCTCCTGTGCTCCCCGCTGAAACCAAAGCGTCTCCATGTCCATCTCTCAATGCGTTCATGGCCTTGACCAATGAAGATTCTTTTTTTGATCTGATAGCTTTAACCGGTTTGTCATCATTGGTTATGACATCTTCCGCGTTGATTATATTCAATTTAGCCAGCGTTTCATTATCTGTGTTCAAATACTTTTTGATTTCAATTTCCTTACCGACAAGCGTGATCTTGACGCCATACTCTCTCGCTGCCAGAATGGAACCCTTAATTATTTCAACAGGTGCATTGTCTCCGCCCATTGCATCCACTAATATTCTCATACAACACCTCTAATCAATATTCAACATTTAGTATACCTTAGAATATGTTCATTTGCAACAAAAATGAAGATAGCACCTAAGCACTATCTCCATTTGATTAAACTGTTAAAACCGCTTTCCCATCATAGTATCCGCATTCTCTACATACTCTGTGAGGAAGCTTCATTTCATGACATTGTGAACACTCAACAAATCCAGTTACTTTAACTCTTTCTTTAGATGTTCTTCCTTTATCTCTTCTAGCTTTTGAAGTTTTTCTTTTTGGTACTGCCATCTTAAACTACACCTCCTTATCCAATAATTTCGCAAGTGATTCCAAACGTGGATCTATTGTTTCATCATTACAATCACATTCATCATAATTATTATTGGAACCGCATTTTATACATATTCCCTTACAATCCTCTTTACACAATACCTTCAGTGGTTTGGACAAATAGATGGACTGCTTGATGAGATCAGTCAGATCGATTTTATCATCAATCAATACCACATTTAAATCGTCCTCTTCCATTGAAGCGTTTATGGTGACATTGAAGTCCGTCGATACTTGGTTTTCCAATTCCTCATTGCATCTGGCACAATTATCTCCATATTTATAGGTTAATTTCACCTCTGAATATAGATTATCGTCTGTTTTGTATACGGAAACGCTACAATCGACATCCTCGATTAATCTGATTTCACTATCCAGATCCAATATGTTTTTATCTATAGTCAGGTTGTATTGTGTATGTAATTCTTTGTTATTCAAAAAATCTTTTAAATTAATTATCAACTCTATCACCTCAAGATTGCAAGGAAGATTATATGAAAATATTAGGCTTTTGTCAAGTCTTTTACTATTATTTCAGTGTCTCTAGCTATCATCAATTCTTCATTTGTCGGTATCACATAAACTTGAACCTTTGTGCCTTCCTTTGAGATCAAGGTTTCTTTTCCTCTTACATTGTTTCTTTCGGGATCGATTTCGATTCCTAGAAATTCAAGCCCTTCGCAAATGGAAGCTCTGGCAGCTGGTGAGTTTTCTCCTAGACCAGCTGTGAAAATAACCACATCCAGGCCACCCATAGCAGCCGCGTAGCTTCCAATATATTTCCTAACAATGAAGAAGTATTTGTCGAGTGCCAGCTGTGCACGTCTATTTCCTTTTTTGACGGCGGCTTCAATATCTCTAAAATCACTGCTTACTCCTGATATTCCCAGAACACCTGATTCCTTATTCATAAGATTATTGACTTCATTTATACTCAGATTCTTCTTTTCCATCAAAAACGTAATAATCGCTGGATCCAGGCTACCGCTTCTTGTTCCCATAGCGAGACCTTCAAGCGGTGTAAGTCCCATGCTGGTATCCAATGAAACCCCATTTTTTATGGCTGTAAGACTGGCACCGTTTCCTAAATGACAGCTTACTATTTTTAATTTTTTGATGTCTTGTCCTGTTATTTCACCAAATCTCTGGGATACATACTTGTGAGAAGTACCATGGAAACCATATTTTCTGATGCCAAGTTCTTTATATAATTCATAAGGGAGTGGATAAATGTAGGAGTACTCTGGCATTGTCTGATGAAAAGAAGTATCAAACACGCCTACCATAGGAACATTCGGCATCAATTCCTGGCACGCCCTGATACCGATAATATTCGGCGGGTTATGCAATGGTGCCAATTCTATACAATCATCCATCGCCTTTATAACTTCCTCTGTTATCAGAACTGAGCTGGCAAATTTCTCGCCACCATGCACAACACGGTGTCCTACCGCTTGTATTTCATCAAGGGATTTTATGACCCCCAGTTCCTTATCTGTCAATATATCAAGGACAATCTTGATAGCCTCTTTGTGATTTGGCATAGGCTTTTCCAAAACAACCTTCTCTTTTCCTAAAGCCTCATGCTTCAACTGGCTCCCCTCAATGCCTATTCTTTCAGCCAATCCGATCGCTAAAACCGATTCGTCTTGCATGTTCAGCAATTGGTATTTCAATGAAGAACTACCACAGTTTATTACTAATACATTCATTTTTTGTTCCTCCTTTTTATATAATTGACTAATACATATTAATATAATTCCTCTAATAAATCAACAATATAGTTTGTTCTGTGCCTAAATATATTATATACTATTCTCAGGGTGATTTCATGAAAAACATTGCTATAATAGCAGAATTCAATCCTTTTCATAATGGGCATCAGTATCTGATTGATGAGATAAAAGACAGATATAAACCTGAAAATATTATTATTATTATGAGTGGTAATTTCGTTCAAAGAGGTGATCTTGCCATAATAGACAAATGGAGACGTGCAGAGGTTGCCATCCATTGCGGTGCCAATCTTGTTTTGGAACTGCCGGTACCTTATGCCTTCCAAAATGCACAGGTCTTCGCTGAAGGTGCCCTGGCCATCATCTCCAGGCTTGACATTGACCACATATGCTTTGGTACAGAAAGCGACGATATTGAAGACCTTGTGAAAACTGCCTCCCTATTGACTAACGAATCAAACGAATTCAAACTGGCACTTCAAACAGCCTTGAAGAAAGGTGTCAATTTCCCAAAAGCACTGTCCATGACTCTTGACAAGGAAGTTTCTGCTGAGTTGCTGACTCCCAATAATATTCTAGCGATAGAATACATGAAAACCATCAATAAAAAAGAATACAGTATAACAGCTTGCCATATCAAAAGAAAAGGCAGCCCGTACAATTCAGAACTGATCGTTGATAAGCTCTCCAGTGCGACCGCTATCAGAAAGGCTTTATTCAAAGGATTGCATGATGATGTGAAAAACAATGTCCCGATCGCTTCACATAAGCTATTAAGCGACTTTTATAAGGAGAACAATGGATTCAACTCAATGGACCGTTTGTTTGATGTGTTAAAATACAAGATCATATCCACAGACCCTTTATCTTTAAGTAATATTTATGATATGGGAGAAGGTCTTGAGAATAGAATTCTTAAAAGCTTAGAGGGTGCTGAAAATCTCGAATCATTCATAATGGCTGTCAAATCAAAACGCTATACCTATCTGAGAATCAGAAGGATTCTATTGAATATCTTGCTGAATTTGAACAGAGACGCATTTGAAAAATTATCGGTAGATGACATCACCAATGCAAAGGTATTGGCTACTGATAACAAAGGAAGGGGTTTTATAAAGGAAAACAGCGATAAGCTCAATTTTTTAACCAGAAAATCTGATTTCAATTCCTCTAATGCTTCTTCAACTGACAAAACAATAAATGACCTGACTGATTACTCGACAAAAATCTACTACCTTTCCATTAACCCCGATCTATTGAACAATGAAAACAGAATGAACCCTTTTGTTAAAAAAGATGGCTGATGCCATCTTTACATTTTGTTCAGCTCTTCTCTGTTTTCCATTAATTGTTTTAACATACTCTCTAATCCTTCATGGGTTCTGCCAAATAATTTGTCACAATACTCTATGGTTTCCTTCTTGACTTCAAAGGCAGTTCTCCTAGCTTTTTCCTCAATTTCTCTGGCATGTTGTTCAGCCAATTTGACAAGTTCATGATCATCAATCAAAAGCTCCTGTCTATGCATTGCATCGTTGATGATGCTTGATGCTTCTGCTTGTGTTTCTGATAAGATTCTTTGTCTCTCTTCTTTGATCCAGGAAGCTTGCTTGATTTCATCTGGCAATTTAATTCTCATCTCTGTAATAATTTCAAGCACTTCATGCTTATCAATCAAAACCTTACTGGACATAGGAAGCTTTTGTGCCTCCTCCACGATATCCTCTATTTTTTCTAACAAACTTATTATTTCCATCTTTATACCTCCCTATTTTTATTAATTAAAGCCTCTTCAACCACTTTCGGGACCAGTTGATTCAACTGGCCATTAAGTTTAGCTATTTCTTTTACAATGCTAGAGCTGATAAATGAATAATTTGGTGAAGACAGCATGAACAAAGTCTCAAGATCACTATGCAAAAGATTGTTCATGGATGCTACCTTCAACTCGTACTCATAATCGGATACTGCTCTCAGCCCCCGTATGATAACATCTATATTATTATTTCTGGCATACTCCACAAGCATTCCTTCAGCCAAATCCACAAAAACATTATCAAGATTATAGGTCACTTTTTCAACAAGATCTTTTCTCTCTTTTGCTGAAAACATATGTTTTTTTGATTTATTATCAAAAACAACCACTACCACCTCATCAAATTTCTTAGAGCATCTGTATATGATATCCAAATGCCCCTTAGTAATTGGGTCGAAACTTCCTGAGTACATCACTCTCATCCAACTATCCCCCGGTAATTATCATTATTTTTGTCCTGCCGTAAATCTTTTCTTTTATTGAAATCACTGTGCCTTTAAACTCAGGAATTTCATCTTTTTCAACTTCCAATATGATTACTCCCCCATTGTTCATTAGCTTACTGTCAAAAATCCGGCCCAGTAATTGCATGTCTTTAAATGATGCATAAGGGGGATCAATAAATATATAATCAAATCTCATATTATCTCTTCGTGCCACAGACAATGCTGTCTCGAAATCAAGATTCATTACCACCGATTGATCTTCAAACCTACATTTTGCAACGTTCCTTCTAATCAAGTCAACGCTTTCTCTGTTATTGTCAACAAAATATACCTTCTTGGCGCCTCTGCTGACAAACTCCAAACCTATCCCACCAGTACCCGCAAACAAATCCAACACGACCGCATCCGGAGTGATTGGTTGTAATAGATTAAAAACCGATTCCTTGATTTTATCGGATGTTGGTCTAATCTTGTCATTTTTGGGTGAATAAAGTTTGGTGCCCCGAGCTCTTCCTGAAATAATTCTCATCATTATGTCTCCATCGTTAATTATATAGCAAATAGTCTCAATTTAAAATGATTTTTTTATGTTTATAGAACTCACTGATGCTATTATTCAGAGCATTGAAATCTTCACCTCTGAGATTAGGGTTCTCATCAATAATCCTATCGGCTTCATCTTTAACAATTTCAATCATTTTACCATAATTTAGAGGATTAATAAACTTAAAATCCAATTCTCCATGTTGTTTTGTCCCCAAAAATTCTCCAGGTCCCCTAAGTTTGAGATCCTCATTGGCGATAAAAAACCCATCATTTGATATCGTTAGTGTTTCCAACCTTTTTAGAGTAGTCTCATTGTTGGTATCTGAAACTAAAAAACAGTAGGATTGATATGAGCCACGTCCTACTCTGCCCCTGAGTTGATGAAGCTGTGAAAGCCCAAATCTTTCAGCACTTTCTATTACTATAACAGAAGCATTGGGTACATTGACACCGACCTCTATCACTGTGGTTGAAACCAATATATCCAACTCACCATCAAGAAACTGTCCAAAAACGCTTTCCTTTTCTTCATTCTTTTGCCGGCCATGCACTAATCCAATTCTACAATAAGTCAGATTGTCAACAAGATGCGCATATACTTTTTCAACTGATTCTATAGCATTATCATTCTCAAATATGGACGGTGCCACAAAATAAATCTGTCTTCCTGACTTGATTTGTTTTTCAACAAATCTCAGCATCTGATCATATTTCTTTCTTTTTAATAGAAATGTGTCAATTTTTTTTCTCCCTGGGGGAAGTTCTTTTATAGTTGAGATATCCAAGTCTCCATAAACTATCAAAGATAAGGTTCTTGGAATCGGGGTGGCGCTCATGACAAGAACATCCGGTCTATTTCCTTTGCCGGATAGGACTGCTCTTTGATTTACCCCAAACCTATGCTGTTCATCAGTAATCACCAATCCAAGATTGAAAAACTTTACACTTTCTTGAATAAGCGCATGGGTTCCGATAACGAAGTCGATTTCTCCTGATTCCAATCTGCTTTTGATGTCTTTCTTGATTTTTTCTTTTTGACTGCCCAATAGCAGTTCAGCTCTAATTCCAGTGTTGTTAAAGATCTCATTAAAGCTTTTCATATGCTGCCTGGCTAAAATTTCAGTAGGCACCATCATTGCCGATTGATAATGGTTGCAAAATGATAGAAAAACAGAGAAAAAAGCAGTAACAGTTTTACCGCTTCCCACATCGCCTTGCAAAAGTCTGTTCATTGGCATTGTGGAATTCATGTCAGACTTTATATCGACCAGGCATCTATATTGATCAGTTGTCAGTTCAAATGGAATAAGTTTCAGATACTTCTCTATCTCATTTTTATAATTGAAATAGATCCCCTTTTCTGATGTCTTTTGAGCTTTAAGTGCTGCTAACCCCAATTGAAGTACCAGCAATTCCTCAAAGGCTAATGTTATTTTAGCCTTCTGATAATGTTTTTCTGATGGTGGAAAATGCATCCATTTAAGTGCGTTTTTTCGAATGATTAATTTGTATTTTTGAATTAAGTAATGGGGAATGATGTCTTCAATGCTGTCTGCATGGTTCTCAAAATAGTCATGGGTTACCTTTTTCAGGAAATTATTGGTTAACCCTTGCGTCAATTTATATACCGGTGTATAACCCTTGTTATAGGTTTCTTTATTCTTATCGATGATTTCTGGATTGACAAGATGTTTTTTCCCATTGAAATCCTTTACAGTACCAAACAGTAGAGAAGATTCCAATTTGGATATTTTATCATACATATAGGGTTGATTGAACCATATCACCTGAACAGCACCTGTATCATCAAAGCATTTGATTTCAACTATACGCTTGGCTTTTGCATATCTTCTCTTAAGTGTACTTTTATCCATTTGTACCCGTATCAGACTTTTTTGATCGTGTAGAAGCTCTCTCACAGGTATAACACGGCTCCGGTTATCATATCTGAAAGGATAATGATACAGCATATCCTCTATTGTATAAATCCCTAATTTCTTAAGTTTTTCGGCAGTCTTGGCCCCTATGCCTGGCAGGTCAGTCAATTCTTTATACATATGTACCTCAAATCAAAAAGCATCATACTAACAGAACCTCTTGCCAAACACAATCATTCCTATCAATATAATGCTGATTATTATTCTACAGATATGATATAATAATACAATGGTTGTCCACCATCAATAACCTCTACATCACAGTTCGGATACTCTTCAGAAATCTTATCAGCAACCTCTCTCGCTGAAGATTCTTCCACCTCTTTGCCAAATATGATTGTAATCAAGTTGTCATCCTCTTCTACCATTTTGTATATAAGGTCGAGAGTCTGCTTGGAAACGTCATTTCCATTATAGACAATATTACTGTCATATAATGCAATGATATCATCCTTTTTGATTTCAACCTCATTGATAACGGTATCTCTGACGGCAAAAGTCACTTGCCCTGTTTTGACATTGAGAATAGCTTCATTCATAGCAACTACATTTTCCATCGGATCTGCAGTTTCATCATAAACCAGTAGGGCAGATATCCCTTGCGGGATTGTTTTGGTCGGTATGACAAAGATATCTCTGCTGGAAATCTCTTTTGCTTGATTGGCTGCAAGAATGATGTTATTGTTGTTGGGAAAAATGAATATATTATCACAATAAACAGATTCCACAGCATTCAAGATGTCCTCCGTACTGGGATTCATAGTTTGTCCACCTGTTATGACAACGTCTGCGCCAAGGTCTTCAAATATTTTTTTGATGCCTTCTCCCATACCGATACAAATAAATGTATCACGTTTGAATTCTCTCTTCAATGCCTCTTTATTCATGTCTCTGAATTGTTGTCTCATGTTGTCAATCTTTATGTTGATCAGTTCACCATGCTTTGCTGCCTTCCCCAAAATATAACCGGGATCATTGGTATGCATGTGCACTTTTAACAAATCATCATTTTTGACGCATACTATCGAGTCTCCTTTGTTTTCAATAACATGCAGGAAATCTTCCTGAGAGATAGTAGCATTGTTGATAATAAACTCTGTACAATAGGCAAAAATAATGTCCTCTTCTCTGGAAAAATGGTTGATTTCATCGAGGGTGTCTTTTATCTCAAATCTTTCGATAACAAGGTCTTCTATTCTTTCACCCTTCAGATAATATAGCGCTCCCTCCAGCAAGAACACAAATCCTTGACCGCCTGCATCCACAACACCTGCCTGTTTCAAGACATCCAGCATTTCTGGGGTTCTTCTTAATGCATCCTTGGCCTGTTCTATGATAATCCCAAGAAACTCAACGAAATCATCTGTCTGCTCGCATATCTCCAACGCCTTCTCCGCTGATTCCCGCGCAACTGTTAGAATTGTTCCTTCCACAGGTTTCATGACTGCCTTGTACGCAGTATCTGAGGCACATTTCAAAGCATGGGCTAATACATAAGTATTCAGTTCTCTTTTATTTTTCAAGCCTTCAGAAAATCCTCTTAGTAGCTGCGAAAGAATGACTCCCGAGTTACCTCTTGCACCAAGCAATGATCCGTTAGCCGCTGCCTTTGCAGCTTTGTCCAGATCAGTAAAGCTTGCTTCAAGAATCTCCCTTACAGCTGATTGTATCGTTAAATTCATGTTTGTTCCAGTATCGCCATCTGGCACAGGAAAAACATTCAATGCATCAACAATATTTTTATTTTTTTCAAGATAGGCAGCCATGCTTAGAACAAATTCCTTGATAACCACGCTATCATAATCAGTTAACTTCATTTTGTCCTCCTTCTACTGAATTCTAACGCCTTGAACGTGAACATTGACACCTACCACTTCCAGACCTGTAAATTTTTCCAGATTATATTTGACCTTTGCAATAATATTCTCTGCTACGGTTGATATCCTGACACCAAATTGAACTATAACAAATAAATCAACAACTACCTTGTTTTCTTTAATCGTTACTTTGACACCTTTTGTCACATGCTCTTTTCTTGCCAACTCGAAAAATCCTTCTGTGGTACTTTTAGCTGCCATACCAACAATTCCATAACATTCTATTGCCGCTAAACCCGCTAAAGTGGCTACAACTTGTTCGTCAATATTTATAATTCCATTATCACTATTTATTTTTACTGACATTCAAATTCCTCCATTTTTATTATCTACAAGGTTAATTATACTAAGATAAAATTGTTATTGCAATAAATACTTTTAAGTGTTAAAATATAACAGTTGATTTAACGATAGAAATTATTTTATAATGATTGATGCTGATAGGAGGTGTTATTATGGCTAGAAGCTGTGAAATATGTGGTAAAGGTAATGTGTCAGGTCACATTGTAACTCACTCTGATAAAAAGATTAATAGAATATGGAAACCTAATCTGAGAAAGATAAAAATTCTCTTAAATGGTTCTCCAGTTAGAAAAAATGTATGCACAAGATGCATCAGATCGGGAAAAATCGAGAGAGCAGTATAATAGTGGTTTAAAATGCGAGATTACTCGCATTTTTTATTTTTTGGAAACCTCCTGAAGATGTGCATACATTGTCAGGAGATTTATTGATATTAGAATTCAGCGTTTTTAGGAGTTCTTGGGAAAGGCACGACATCTCTGATGTTCCCTATTCCAGTCAAATACATGATTAATCTTTCAAATCCCAGCCCAAATCCGGCATGTTGGACGCAGCCATATTTTCTAAGCTCTAGAAACCACCACAATTCTTCTTGGGATACATTCATTTCTTTCATCCTATTTTCCAGTTTGTCATATCTTTCCTCTCTTTGACTGCCTCCAATAATTTCGCCCACACCCGGAACCAGGAGATCCATAGCTGCTACTGTAGCTTGGTCATCATTCTCTCTCATATAGAATGCTTTTATTATTTTTGGATAACCAATCACAAAGAGAGGTTTTTTGTATATTTTTTCGGTTAAAAAACGTTCATGCTCTGTCTGAAGGTCTATTCCCCAGCGCACAGGAAAACTGAAATTCTCACCACTTTCCAATAAAACCTCAATGGCTTTTGTATACGTTATCCTTTCAAAATCTGAATATAAGACATTCTGTAATCTTTGAAGCAATCCCTTATCTACAAAAGAATTGAAAAATGCTATCTCATCATGGTTGTTTTCGAGTACATAGCTGATAATGTATTTGATCATTTCTTCAGCAAGATTCATATTGCCATGGATATCAGTAAATGCCATCTCTGGTTCAATCATCCAAAATTCCGCAGCATGCCTTGCTGTATTTGAATTTTCAGCTCTGAAAGTCGGCCCAAACGTATAGACATTTTTGTAAGCTAGGGCAAAAGCTTCAGCCTCCAATTGTCCACTGACAGTAAGACTGGCTTTTCTCCCAAAAAAATCCTCCTTATAATCCTTGCCTTCAGTCTTCTTCAATTCCTCAAAGCTAAGAGTCGATACATTGAACAACTCTCCAGCACCTTCCGCATCATTTGCAGTAATGATAGGTGTATTGATATAAATAAATCCTTTCTCTTGAAAGAATTTATGTATGGCAAAAGCTGCCGAAGACCTGATTCTGAATCCGGCGGAATATATATTTGCTCTTGGTCTCAGATGTGCGATTGTTCTCATATACTCAAGAGTATGTCTCTTCTTTTGAAGAGGAAAATCCGGGTCTGAGTCAGCTACTAGAATGATGCTCTGTGCTTTTATCTCAAAGTCTTGTTTGGCGTCAGGTGTTTCAACTAAGATACCCTTTATTTCCACCGCAGCTCCGGTTCTGTATTTGGTCACTTCATTGAAATTAGACAATTCATCTTCAAAAACTATTTGGATATTGGGAAAAGTCGTTCCGTCATTCAACTCAATAAAACCAAATTTATTGGAGCTTCGGATAGTTTTGATCCAACCTTCAATAGGAATCTCTTTCCCATAAAACTTGGTTGGGTTCTTTAATATTTCTCTAAAATCAATTTTGTTCATGCTATTCCTCCAGGTTTGTGATTATGACTAGTATGATTCCCTTTAAAAATCGGATGCTGGCAATCTGATCGGTGATGATATTGCTGATACAAAGAGAATCCCCCATTTGTACGTTTTCTCCATGCAATGGGTACTTGAATCCCTCTAAGAAAATATTCTCTATTGTTTCGCTCATTGGAATCAAAGACAGAGTCATGCCTTTTTTATTGATAATTGTGAAATCCTTTTGAATCAAAAAAGACTCAAAATCATTTCCAATAATGCGAATATCCATTCCTTTGTATTTATATAATAATAAGAAGGTGCTAAGAACATGATCTATCCTGTTACCAGTGGCATTTACTATTGTTATATGGTCCATATTTCTTCGAATCGCCTCAACCACAGCTAATTCCGTATCTGAATAGTCTTTTTCTAAAGGGAACTTTATAGCTTTATTCTGGATATATAGATACGCTTCATTACTGATTGAATCAAAATCACCAATAACAAGATCATATCTAATATTATATTGCAACGCTGTTTCCGCCCCTTTATCGACGCATATTACAAAGGTGTCAGAATCCATTTGAGCTATTAACCTATCTTTATCGATGACATCTCCACCTGTTATGATTAGGCATTTACTACTCATTAATCAACCTCTTCATTTGACGCAATTTTTTTCCTGGAGATTCTGCTTGGAATATTTCTGACCCAACAACAATTATGTCGACTCCAAGGTCACTTATCTCTTTTACATTGGATTCTTTTATGCCACCATCCACTTCAATTAAAAGGTTTGAATTTCGAGTTGTCTTGAACTTAACCAATTCTTTTATTTTCCTTTTTGTGTTTTCAATAAAGGACTGTCCCCCGAATCCCGGGTTTACAGACATCAGAAGCACCATATCCAAATCGGCTATCACATCTTTCAATAGACATACAGGCGTGGATGGATTCAATGATACTCCTGCCATGATTCCTTTTGATTTGATGTAGTGAATGGTTCTGTCCAGATGCACGGATGCTTCATAATGGACAGTAATGATATCAGCACCTGCATCCACAAAATCATCAATATACCTTTCCGGTTTTTCAATCATCAGGTGAACGTCAAAAACAAGGGCTGTGACTTTTCTGAATGACTTGATAACCGGAGGTCCAAAGGTTATATTTGGAACAAACATTCCGTCCATAACATCAATATGTATCCAGTCAGCTCCGGCATTTTCTACCATTTTGATGTCGCTTCCCATGTTGCTGAAGTCGGCAGACAATATAGAAGGTGCTATTTTTTTCATATTTTCCCCCCACTTAATAAAATCTCATAGAGTTCCAGATAGCTGGTGTATCTTTCGATACTGATAACTTCGTTTTCAACCTTTTCTTTTACCTGGCATCCGGGCTCACGATAATGATGGCAATCACTGAATCTACAATTGTCATAAAGACTGAATTCAATGAAGTAATCCTTCAGGTTGGATTTGGTGACATTTTCAAGATCCAATGAGCTGAAACCCGCTGTATCAACTACCCACCCACCAATTGAAAGCTTAAACAACTCCACATGCCTAGTGGTGTGTTTGCCCCTGTTCAGTTTCTCGCTTATCTCACCGGTTTTGAGAGCCAGACTCATTTCTATCAAATTGAGGAGCGTTGATTTACCAACACCTGAGGGGCCAGCAAAGGCTGAGATCTTATTGATAAGTTTGTCTTTAAGCAAAGCCAAAGATTCAATTTCGCTTGAAGATGTCAGCATGACATCATAACCGGCCTTTTTATAAATAGACTGAAGCCTTTCTCCTTCTTCCCAATCTAAATCCATTTTATTGATGCAAATAATTGAGTTGACACCATAGAATTCATTTTGTATCAAAAACTTATCGATAAGTCTGACGTTCGGTTTCGGATTTTTACTTGAAAAAACGATTATAATCTGGTCCACATTGGCGACTGGTGGTCTGAGAAGCTCGTTTTTTCTTGGGAGTATCTCTTCTATATAGCCAACTGTTGAATCTTCCTTGGTAATTCTTATCTTGCAAAAATCACCGACCAATGGCGTTATCTGGTTTTTTCTGAATAAGCCTCTTGCTCGGCATTCCAGTATTTCATCATCACTCGCTACATAATAGAATCCTCCCAGTATTTTTACAATCAGACCTGTCCTGTAATCAGTTTCCAAAATCAATCTCCTGAGCTCCAAAATATTCACTATTGATAAAAACCTCAAACTTTTGAACGCCGAAACCCTCAAGAATGATTTCCAATGGACTGTCTTCCTTCGTATGAGTTTGCTGGTAGACAACCTGTCTCTGGTCTTCTAACACCCTTTCAACGGCTACACTGAGCATACCTTCCTGGTCTGGTAGTTCAATGGTCATTTGAGCTCGTCCTGTAACAGGACTTCCATTATCATCTGGTAGAGTAGTCGGTTCTGTTACTTCTTCAGGGCCTATACTTACAATAATACTGACAGCTGTTCCTTTTTCCACTTCTGTTCCTACCGGGTAACTTTGGTAGGATACGATATCTTTAGCGTATTCACTGGAGCTTCTAAAGCTGATGTTTCCAACTGAAAATCCCTTTGATAAAAGTATCTTTTCCGCTTCGGTAACTATCTCACCAATTACACTTGGCATCAGCGCATACTCGACCTCCTGCCCTTTGCTAAGTACGTATGTCACAACGTCTCCTTCTTTGGTTAAAACACCAGAATCAGGATTCTGTCTGATGACCAGACCCCATGGTACAGTTTCACTAAACTCATAAGTTATTTCTCCACCTTGGAGTCCGCTCTCATTCAGCAAAACCAGTGCCTCATTGGAGTACTTGTGAACCAAGTCAGGAACTTCTATCATTTTTTCGCCCAGACTGATGATTACCTCCAATGGAAATCCTTCTTTGAGTTTTTCGCCAGCTCTTATGTTTTGACTCATAATCTGACCCTCTGTAAAATCCGAGTTGTAAATTCTATCTTTCACAATAAACTCCAATCCCAAATTCTCTATTGTATTCTGAGCTGTTATCTCATCTACGCCACTTAAATCAGGCACCTCAACCTCTGCGACTGAAAGATAATCTTCAATAAAAGAGATGGCTGCAAAAGCCAGTACGAGTGTTAGGGCTAATGCCGATACAATAGCTAGAATTGAATACTTCAGTTTGCTCTTGTCTTCTTCTATGACATAATCATCGTCATAAGCATCTATCTTATCTTCCGTTGAATTATTGTTTTGAATTGTCATTGCTTTGACTTTATCGTTATCGGATTTGCTTTTGTTATTCTTGTTATACCCTTTATTCAATTGTGTTTTACCAATGGAATTGATCGATGAAGTTTCCAATAAAAATCTGTTCAGTGCTTCAAGTTTTTCACCCTCCATACTCTGATTGCTAGATTCTGCCAAAAATATCTCTTTATTCGTCTTGAATTTCATCAGGTCCGATATAATTGCGTTTGCACTGTTGTATCTCAATGTCTGCTTTTTATTGGTGCATTTCAACACAATCTCATCGAGAAAATTCGGTATCTCATTATTGATGCTGGATGGAGGAGGTATTTGTTCATTTACATGTTTCAAAGCAATAGTAATCGCAGAATCTCCCTTAAACGGAACCTCTCCTGTTAACATTTCAAAAAAGACTATACCTAATGAATAGATATCGGATTTTTCATCTATGTAACCTCCTCTTGCCTGTTCAGGTGAGAAATAATTCACTGAACCCAGCGTATTGTCGCTATTGGTCATCGTTTTATTAGATACAGCTCTGGCTATTCCAAAATCTGCTACCTTCACCTGATTATTCTTATCGATCAAAATATTATGCGGTTTGATGTCTCTGTGAATGATTCCATTGGAGTGAGCATGATCCAGGGCTTCACAAATTTGTATGCAAATATCAACAGCTGTGTCAATTGACAAGCCTTTGTTTTGCTGTATCAGTTCATGGAGGGTTATACCCTCCAGATACTCCATCACAATGTAATAGATGCCATCATCAACACCGGTATCATAGACATTTACAATATTCTTATGATTAAGCCTAGCTGCTGACGTTGACTCTTGCTTGAATTTATTGATAAAGTCGGGGTCGTTGACAAACTCTTTTTTTAGCACTTTTACAGCGACATATCGATTGAGCACGTTGCATTTCGCTTTATAGACTTGCGCCATACCACCACTTCCGACCTCTTCAATTATTTCATATCTTCCATTTAAAATCTCTTTCATAAAACACCCCTACCTAGTTGCTGATCAGAACAACTGATATGTTGTCTGTTCCGCCTCTTCTTTTAGCTTCACCAATCAATTCCACAACTGCCTGGTCTTTGTATTGATTGATCAAAAACAAAATCTCTTTCCCCAGCAAGCAATTTGTCAATCCATCAGTACACAATAGTATGTGGTCTATTTGAGTCAAATCTTCCTGATAATAATCAGGTATCACTGTTTCACACGTTCCTAAAGCTTTCGTTAAAACATGTCTTTGAGGATGTGTGTCAATTTCCTCCAAAGATATTTCTCCGTTTCTATACATCTCATGTACCAATGAATGATCCTCGGTAACCTGTCTTAGAGAATCAGAGGTAGCCACATAAGCCCTACTGTCTCCGATATTGCCAAAATAGGCTTGCTCATTGGCTTTATTGATTAGAACGACAGTCATGGTTGTGCCCATGCCTTCAAATTCTTCTGACGTGAGTCCTTCTTGGTAAACACACAAGCAACTGTTCAAGAAGATATTGTTGATAAATTCCATAGGCGAATTTGTCATAATATCCATTTTCTCATGAAAATATCTTTCAGCTGATTCCAAAGCCAATCTGCTTGCAACTTCACCTGATTTATGGCCACCCATACCATCTGCTACCGCAGCTAAAATGAAATCCCCATGCTCCAGATAAATGACACTGTCTTCGTTTTTTTCTCTGAAATTACCGATATCTGTCCTATAAATTCCTTTCATTGGCGCACCCCTGTTATTTTATATAATTATTCCTCAATTGTCCGCAAGCGGCATTGATATCCCTACCCAATTCTCGTCTTATAGTAGTGTTGATTTTATTCTTAACCAAGCTCTTATAAAAGGATCTTATTTGCAGATCAGATGGTGCTTTTCCTTCAAATTCACTGATAGGGTTCAAAGGAATGAGATTAACATGACAATTCGAATTTTTCAGAAGCTCCTTTAAACTTTTAACATCATCTTCCGTATCATTGAACCCATCAATCAATATATATTCATACGTTACCCTTCTACCTGATTTTTGTGTGTAGTGATCACATGCTTCAATCAAATCCTTAAGTGGATATTTTTTTGATGCAGGTATCAGCTTGTTTCGTTTCTCTTGTGTTGCTGCATGCAGTGAAATGGCCAGATTAAAACCAAGATTGTCTTCTGCGGCTGTGTAAATCTTATCCACTATTCCACAGGTTGAGACAGTTATTTTTCTTTTGCTTATATTCAAACCGTTTTCATCTGTAATGATGCTGATAAATTTCTTCAGATTGTTGTAATTGTCCAACGGCTCACCTGACCCCATTACTACAACGCTGTCAATTCTTGTATTGAGATCCTTTTGTATCATATATACCTGCTCCAGCAACTCTGAAGCTCTCAGGTTTCTTTCCTTTCCACCGAGTGTTGATGCGCAGAAGACACAACCCATATTGCACCCTGCTTGTGAAGAAATACAAACGCTATCGCCAAAATCATACCTGAGAAAAACAGACTCAATGATGTTGCGATCTCCAAGTTCGAATAGATATTTTTTTGTATCGTCTACATTTGACTCGAGTTTTTTATAGATAGAAATCATATCATACTGAAAACTATCCTTCAAATAATGAATGTCTTTAGCAGAAAGATTTGTCATTTTAGAATAGTCTCTTTCAAGGCTTTTGTGAATCCATCGAAAAACCTGGTCAGCCCTGTATTTGGGTAGACCTATCTGTTCAATACTGCTAACTATCTCTTGAGGTGTTAAATCATTTATATACATAAACTCTCCAAAATTATTGATATTATATCATATTATTGTGAAATATTATAGATGTGTTCTTTTCAGACAAGCAATAAAAAATCCATCTGTATTGTCGATATGGGGCAATAGCTTGATAAAACCATCATATTTATTGCCATTGATTACAAAATCTTCCAATTCAAATTCTTCATGCCGCTTCAAGAAGTCACTCACCAAATTGATATTTTCTTCATCAAATACAGAGCAGGTAGAATAGATCATCTTTCCACCTTTTTTCATATATTTTGATGCGTTTTCCAAAATATTTTTCTGTAGGGTCAACAGTTCATCAAATCTGGTAAGGTCCATTCGATATTTAATCTCCGGTTTTCTTCTTATGATGCCGGAGTTGCTGCAAGGAACATCAACAATGCAATAATCGAATTTTCCAATAAAATCATTGTTAAGAACTGTTGCATCCTGAATTTTTAATGAAATATTGCTCAATCCAAGCCTTTTAACATTATTGTCCACCAATTTCAGTTTGTGCTCAAAAATATCACACCCTACAATGAAGCTGGTGTTGTCACATATCTCAGCGGCATGAAGGCATTTTCCTCCTGGTGCGCAACACATGTCGATAATATGTGATTTCTTCTCCGGATTCAATAGCTGGCCTACAAGCATGGAGCTTTCATCTTGTGGTGTTATCAAACCCTTAATATACATTTCTGTTTTTTCAATATTATGGGGATTTCGGATGATTATACCATATTCGGACAATCTTGTTTTATCCAACTTAAATCCTTGTTTGCTATAGATTTCATAAAACGAATCCCTTGATATTTTAGTTTTATTGACCCTTACAATCATGTCCGGCTTAGTGTTCGATGCTTTACAAAACTGTTCAGTTTTTTCATATCCAAATTCTTTGATAAGTTTAGTAATTAGTTCTGTCGGATAAGAGTATTTGATTGAAAGATAGTTTGTCTTTTCAAGATTGTTGACTTCCAATGCAATATTTTCCTTATTTCTTATAATATTTCTCAAAATTCCATTGACAAATCTATGGCTTTTAAACAAATACTTTTTTGTCAGTTCAACACTCTCAAATACAATCTTGGATTCGGATAGATTGTCATTGAAAAAGAGCTGAAACACAGCAAGTCTGAGTATATTCAACACCTTATCATTTATTTTTGAAATTCTTATTGAAGAATAGGCAGCTATGACCCAATCAACAAAAATGATGTTTTCAATAACACCATAAAAATTGTAAACATATAAATCTTTTTTCTGCTTGTTGTCAAATCTTGCAATTGATTCTTTAATCTCAATGTTTGAATATTTTTTCTTTTCAGTAACTCTATATAAAGAGTCGACTACTTCTTTCCTATATTCCATAAAATATCTCCAAAATAATAAAGGCTGATCAAACAGCCTTTATCTTCTCCGATTAGAAAGCACAATTAATCTAATCAACTGACTAATTGCAGTCAATGCTGCCGCCACATAGGTCAAAGCCGCTGCATTCAAAACCTTTTTAGCATTGATGATTTCTTCATCATGTAGAAAATTTAACCCTTTTAGCTCTAAAATAGCACGATTGCTAGCGTCAAATTCAACAGGCAGTGTGACCAGTTGAAATACGACAATCGCTAAAAAAAGCACTATTCCGATCTGAACCAATCCCATATATCCCAAGAATAGCCCCAGCAACACAATTATCCAAACAAATTTAGAACTGAAACTGACCACTGGTACTAGTGTGTTGCGAACCACTAGAGGAACATACTGGCTTGAGTGCTGAATAGCGTGTCCCACCTCATGCGCTGCGACACCATATGCGGCTAGTGATTTGCTGTCATAGACAGTATCGGAAAGTCTAAGGACTTTTGTCCTTGGGTCGTAATGATCTGTGAGATTGCCAGGAATGTGCTCAATTTCAACCTCATCCAAATTATTCCTGTCAAGAATCATTCTTGCCACATCATAGCCTGTATAGTTGCTTTGTGCAAATGCTCTAGAATACTTTGCAAACGTTGACTTAATCTTTTGTTGGGCATACATCGATATGATGATAGCCGGTATTAACAAAACGATACTTGTATCGAAAAACATTTAATCATCTCCTAACTGATAACCTGTCTTTATTATATTGCCTAAGAGGAATTGTTTGACTGTCATTCTTCTTTTCCCCGATAATTGTATCTCTCTTACCATCAAGTAACCATCACGGCAGGCAATACGGATTCCTTCCTCATCGACTCCTATTATGGTTCCCGGTTTCTTTCCATGGTTGATCAATACATAGCTTGTATCAAAGATTTTGATTTTTTTTGAGTCATACAGTATTACAGATCCAGGCCATGGATCTAAACCTCTGATAAGGTTGTTGATGGCCCGGCAAGTTTGATTCCAATTGATCAGACTCATTGATTTATTGAGCTTAGGTGCATAGGAAACTTGACTCGAGTCCTGTTTCAATGGTGTGATTTCTTTTTCTTTTATCTCTTCAAGGGCCTCAATGATCAGCCTGGCTCCGATATGCATCAGTATATCATGTAGCTCACCTGCAGTGATTTTGTCATCCAGACATATACTTTCCATTTTATAAATCGGTCCTGAGTCAAGACCTTTCTCCACTTTCATAATCGCTATACCTGTTTGTGTTTCTCCTTTTATAATTGCCCAATTGATTGGCGCAGCCCCTCTGTATTTCGGTAGCAAAGAGGCATGTATATTAAGGCACTCTATTTGAGGAATCAATAAAAATTCTTCTGACAATATCTGTCCATATGCGATAACTACAATGAAGTCAGGTTTGTGAGATCTTATCAGATCAAGACTTTCTTTAGAATTGACATCAACAGGTTGATAAACATCAATACCAAACGCTTCAGCTGCTGCCTTCACTGGTGATTTGGATATTATATTACCTCTTCCCTTCTTTTTATCCTTTTGAGTGACTACTAAAGTCACCTCGTAACCCTGCAAGACAATCGCTTTCAAGGCTGGTACGGAAAAATCAGGGGTCCCTAAAAAAACAATCCTATTCATCAATTTCTATTTCCTTGCTTTCTGTTTTTGTACCACTAATGATTTTATCAATAAATAAAGCACCATTAAGATGATCTATTTCATGACATATGCAAACAGCCTTTAGTCCCTCAGCTTCCATAGTTTCTGTATTGCCATCAATAGTCATAAACTCCAATTTGACTCTCTCAGGTCTTGCTACATCCCCGTTGATTGCTGGAACACTTAAACAACCTTCTGTAAAAACCTGCTCTCCCGATTTTTCAATGATTTTCGGGTTTAATATCTTAAAAGGTCCTTCTCCGATATCCATCACTATAGCTCTTTTTAGAACGCCCACCTGAACTGCAGCAAGCCCTATACCATCATTTTGATACATGGTTTCGACCATATCATCTAGTAATATCTTCAGCCGATCATCAATCTTTTCAACTTTTCTGCTTTTTTTTCTTAAAATTTCGTCTCCTTCAATTCTTAGCTTCCTTATTGCCAATTGAACCTCCTATATTGAAGTTGGATTGATATCTATTGATATATCAATCTCCTTGTAACTTCTATTTAAAAGTATTTTTCTTAAACAATTCTTAATTTCGTCAGAAACACCTTTTTTATATTTGATGATAATCGATACACGATACTTATTATTTATTTTATAGATACTGTTATTCATCGGTGGATACATCAAGACTTCCCTTTTTGCAATAAGACCATTAAGGCTCTTTCGAATTTCCATATGTTTTTCACTAACGAATTTTTGCACAATTTCCTCGTTTTGAGAAAGCATTGTGATATTGATTATATCAATATATGGCGGATATCTGAATTCCTTTCTCAAAGATAGTTCTCGCTTTACAAATGATTTGAAATCATTTTTCTTGGAATAGACAAGACTGTAATTATCTGGATCATAGGTCTGCACAAACACTTTACCTGATTTGTTTCCTCTTCCAGCTCTTCCGCTAACCTGTGTTATCAATTGGTATGATTTTTCGTTGGCGGTATAGAATGGCAGATTCATAGTTAGATCCGCTGATACAATTCCTACAACTGTTACATTTGGAAAATGTAGACCCTTAGCGAGCATTTGCGTGCCGACAAGAATATCAATCTCCCCTCTTTTAAAGCTATTATAAATTTTTTCAAAGGAATTTCGCGTTGATGTAGTGTCCAGATCCACCCGACTGATTCTTGCTTCTGGTAAAAGTTTGCGGGTTTCTTCTTCAATTCTCTCAGTTCCAAGTCCAAAGGCTTTGAAATATTGACTTCCACATTTCGGACATTTTGACGTGACCTTTTGAGTTGCCCCGCAATAATGACAAATCAAACATCCTTTGTTCTGATGATAGGTCATGGAAATGTCACAGCGCTTGCATTTCACAACATATCCACAACTCCTGCAGGACATGAAGCTCGAGTAACCTCTCCTGTTTAGAAACAATATAGATTGCTCTTTGTTCTTAAATGCATTTACAATAGCATCCTGCAACGCAATACTGAATATATTTCTGTTTCCATTCTCCAATTCCTCTCTCATATCGATGATATTGATTTCAGGCATTTTCAATTGGTTAACTCTTTTTGTCAAGGTCATGATTTCATATTCTTTGCGCATTCCCTTTAGATAAGACTCTGAAGATGGAGTGGCTGTGCCTAGTATAAGCTTAGCATCCCATAAGGAAATCAATTTTTCACTTAATTCAATTGTATCATATTTCGGTACGGAGGATGATTTGTATGATTCTTCATGGGACTCATCTATTATGACAATGCCTAAATTCTTCACGGGTGCAAAAATAGCTGATCTTGCCCCTATTACGATGTCCGCCTCTTGGGCGTATATTTTACGCCATTCTTCGTTCCTTTGACTGATAGTCAATTTGCTGTGCAGTATTGCAATCCTTTCACCAAACCGTTGCTTAAACCGATCGATTGTTTGAGGTGTCAATGATATTTCAGGAACCATGTAAATGATTGTTTTATTTTCTTTTAAAACCTCTTCAATCACTCTAAGATAAATCTCAGTTTTACCACTACCCGTAACCCCATGAATTAAGAACCTATTATTGCCAGATTTTACAATACTATTTATAATACTATTTTGCTCTTCTGTCAATGACATTGTCGATTCTGTTTTTATAAAATTAGTATTTTGATTAGCATGATTCTTCTCAGAATAGCGAAGAATCAGGTTTTTGCTTTCGAGTATTTTTAGCTCCTTATCGGTTGATTTGGTCCTATTGCATAGTGACTTAACGGTCATTTTTCCTTCAATACTTAGTAAATCAAGAATTTTCTTCTGCTTATGGCTATTGCTTCTCAATTTCTCTAAATAATCCACATCCAGTAATTCGACATAATTTATTGTATTGGTTTCAAAAGAAAGGTCTCTTGTTAAAACAGATAAACTTCCGTCAGCAATAAGTTTGTCGAAACTGTCAAGCAATAGCTTATGATTTAGCTTTTTTCTAATTTGATTGAACCCGATCCATTTACCGGTAATACCCAGATCAAAATTTTCCACTACTGACTGTTCATCTTTGATGAAAATTTCAATTTTGGATAAAGGTCTGTACATCAAATTGAAAGCATCATTATACCTCGAAAGATAATGCTCTCTTATCCAATAGGCTAAAGCTATATTCTGATGGCTGATGATAGGTTCGTAATCTATCACCGACAAAATGCTTTTAATGTTTCTGATGCTACTATCAATCGTTTTCTTCAATGAAACCACCAAACCGATCATCAGTCCATTGTTAAAATTAACCAATACCCTTTTCCCAATAGCAGTCTGGTCGATTAAGCTGTCTGATAATTGATAGGTGTATGCCTGATCAGTACTTCTAGATTTGTTGCCGATAATAACATCACAATATTTATTCATAAAACCACACCTGAAAACGAAAAGCTTGCTAAGCAAGCTTTGTTTCACTCTTTATAAGTAATCTTACCTTGATAAAACTCTTCAACCGCTATATTGACGGCCTTTGTGTCGTTTGTCTTAACTAAAATCTCTGATCCGTCCACAATTTCTCTTGCTCTTTTTGATATTATGGAAACCAGCATGTATCTGCTATCTGTTTTTTTTAACAATTCATCTATCGATGGTTTGTTCATTTTATGCCTCCCTAATGCTATTGATCAGACTAATTTGTCTGTTAGCTTTGTTTTTTTCAGCTATTATTATTGATTTTATTTTTTCTACAGCATGTTCAACATAATCATTAACCACTACATAATCATATTTGAAAGCATAGCTTAGCTCTTCGTAAGTACACTCCATTCTCTTGATAATGTCTTCCTTGCTTTCTGTTCCTCTTGATGTTATGCGTTTTTTCAGTTCCTGAAGTGAAGGTGGTAATATAAAAATAAAAACTCCTTCAGGATACTCCTCTTTCACTTTCAATGCGCCCTGGATATCAATCTCTAGAATAACATCCTTTCCCTGGTCTACGAGCTCCAGAACTTTCCATTTTGGTGTGCCGTAATAATTGCCATACACGCTAGCGTATTCTAGAAAATCATTGCTCTTGATCCTATTTTCGAAATCCTCTGTTGATGTGAAATAATAACTCACACCCTCGAGCTCAGTTTCTCTAGGTTTTCTGGTTGTAACAGAGACTGATATCTCTATATCTGGATGGCTACTTATCAGCTTCTTGCAAATTGTACCTTTCCCAGCACCCGATGGTCCCGATATGACAACTAATAGTCCTTTTTGCATTACTTATTCTCCTTTGGCCTATTTTCAGCTGATATAAATCGTTGTGCCACGGTCTCTGGTTGAATTGCTGAAAGTACTATATGATTGCTGTCCATGATGATTACCGCTCGGGTTTTCCTGCCATATGTTGCGTCAATTAGCTTATTGCCTTCTCTTGCCTCTGTTATCATTCTTTTGATGGGGGCTGATTCAGGACTTACGATGGCAATCACCCTGTTCTCAGAAATGATATTGCCAAATCCTATATTAATCATCTTCATATACTGCTCCTATTCAATGTTTTGGACCTGTTCTCTCATTTTTTCAATATGATTCTTTATTTCTACAGAGCCCTGGGTAATCTTGATTGTACTTGATTTTGACCCTATGGTATTTGATTCCCGATTGATCTCTTGAAGGATGAAATCCAGTTTGCGACCTATTACACCACCTTCTGCCAATGTATCTCCTAGCTGTTTCAAATGACTTTTCAGTCGGACTAATTCTTCATTTATGTCAGATTTATCCGCAAAAAAAACTATTTCATTGTATAGTTTGCTTTCATCAAGATTATATTTATTCCCAATTAGTTCAGATACTCTCTTTTCTAGTTTTTCCTTGTATTCCTCAACAACAGTTTGAGTAGAGTCATTAATCTCATCAATCAGGATTTCAACCTGATTGATACTGTTAAGAATATCTTTTGACAGCGCCTCTCCTTCTACCTTTCGCATCGATATTAATTCATCCATAGCTTGATTTAATGCCTTTTCAAGGGTCATCCAATTTTTATCGCTGTCTCCCTCTGTTTTTTGAATCTCCAGTATATCCTGCATCTTCAGCAAAGTGTCCAGATCTGGCTCTCCTTTGAGCCCTAATAAACCGGATAACTCATCTATGGCTTTTTTATAGGCTATTGCAATCGGTTTATTTACTTTTATCTTTGTATCGCTTCCGGTTAAAACCTCATAAGTAACGAGCATGTCGATTCTTCCTCTGCTGATCTTATTTTTAGCTATTTTTCTGACATTCTCTTCAAAACCCCGTATAAATTTTGGGATTTTTATGTTAATATCATTATACCTATTGTTGATTGTCTTTATTTCAACGGTAAACCTAATGTCTTCATTGCTGCTTTCACCCTTGCCAAAACCTGTCATGCTGCTAACAAAGCTCATTGATTCCTCCCTCAAAATTATTTATACTATATATTAACACTATCAATTGCAATTATCAACGTATCATTAAATAATTGAAAATAAATATAGGAGAATAAAATGTCTTTAGATGGATTTGTCGTTAGAAACCTAGTTTTTGAACTGAACAACACAATAATAGAAAGTAAGATAGATAAGATATATCAGCCTGAAAATGATGAGATTATCCTGCATCTCAGAGCCTCCAGTAAAAATCTGCAATTGCTGCTATCCGCCAACAGCACCTATCCGCGAATCAATATTACATCCGGAAAATATCTGAATCCTACCGTTCCACCCTCTTTTTGCATGTTTTTAAGAAAGCATCTAACAGGAGGAATAATAAAGAAAATACAGCAAATCAACATGGACAGGGTCATCATGATCGAAGTGGCTTCAAAAAATGAATTGAGGTCCGAGACAACCAGAAGAATCTATATCGAAATTATGGGTAAGCACAGCAATATTATCCTGACTGATGAAAAAAACTTGGTGCTGGATTGTATCAAAAGAATCAGCTTGAGCATCAGCAGTAAAAGGCAAGTATATCCAGGTATCAAATATAAAATGCCAAATTTTGATAAAAAAAATAATTTGCTGAACATCAATGAGAACCAAATTAGATTGCTGTTGAATCATTTCAATCAGGGTGTCCGGATAGGTAAATTTCTGATAGGATCTTTTTATGGTGTCAGTCCTCTGTTAAGCAGAGAAGTATGTTTTCTATCGGGTATAGACGACTCTGATTCAATTGGAACCTTGAATGACATCAAGGTGTCTAAACTGATAGAAACCTTGATGGCTCTAAAATGTTCCATGTCTCAATATAGCTTCAAACCTATGATTTTTATTAACCCGAAATCAAAGGAATATATGGAATTTTATTGTTTTGATTTAAAGCATCTGCCTCAAATGGAGAGGATTAGCTATAAGAGCATCAATGAGATACTGGATCTGTTCTATCTAGAAAAATCTAAATTCATTAGCTATAAACAAAAGACGTCTGAGTTGCGGAAAAGAGTTGTATCATTGATCGATAAATACGAGAAGAAGCTTGGATACCTTAAGATTGAACTGATTAATGCTGAAATCCGAGAACAATACAAACTCTTCGGTGATTTGATTTTAGCTAATATGCATAAAATAGCAAATAAAGATACTGAATTAATCGCATTTGACTATTTAGCGAGTGAAGAGATCAAGATCGAGCTGGATCCCAGTCTTAATGCATCAAAAAATGCACAAAAGTATTATAAGAAATATAATAAGCTTAAAAATTCCGAGAAATACCTGAAAAAACAGCTTAAGATTACCCAGGAAAGTCTAAATTATCTTAGGAACATATTATTCTCATTGGAAGAAGCCATAGAATTGGCAGTGGTTGATGAGATAAAAGAAGAATTGTACAAATCAGGATATATTAAAAAATCAACACAAAAGAAGAAACCAGAAAAAAGTAAACCATTGCGAATCGTAACAAAGGACGATTTCGAAATTTATATCGGTAAAAATAACGAACAGAATGATTTCTTGTCATTTGTTATTGCCACCAAAAATGATATCTGGCTTCACGCCAAAGGTGTTCCGGGATCACATGTTATCATCCGATCCGATAATCGAGAAATCCCTGATGCAGTATTGGAAGAGGCTGCGGCTTATGCGGCTTACTATAGCAGAAACAGAGGGTCTGAAAAAGTTGAGGTTGATTACACATTAAAGCAGAATTTAAAGAAGCCCAAAAATGCAAAGCCCGGTTTGGTCATTTTCAATGAAAATTATTCGCTCGTCATCGAACCTAAAAAACCGGATCTAAGCTAGTATTCGGCTATTCCTGTATAAGCACCTGATTGATTCCATCAATTTCTTTTATGTTAACAGTAACTCTTTCACTCTTTGATGTAGGAACGTTTTTGCCGACAAAATCAGCTCGAATCGGCAATTCTCTATGGCCTCGGTCTATCAACACGGCCAATTCAATTTTATTTGGTCTTCCCAAATCTATAAGGGCATCCAGTGCAGCTCTGACAGTTCTTCCTGTGAATAATACATCATCTACCAATATGATGATTTTCCCTTCCACATCAAAATCGCTGTCAGGTTTTGTCTTCAAATTTTCCGAGCTGATATCATCTCTGTATTGGGATATGTCCAGACTGAAATAAGGAACGTCCTGCTCTTCAATTTCCTTTATGCTATTGACGATTCTTTTAGCTAATGGGACGCCTCTCGACCTAATACCAATAACAACTAATCCGTCTACACCTTTGTTTTTTTCAATTATTTCATGTGCAATTCTGGTCAAAGCTCTGGTGATTGACTTTTCATCCATAATCAATGCTTTTGTTTTCATCTCACTCATTCTCCAATATTGTTAGTATTTTTTGAAAATCAGCCGGTAGCTCACTATCAAAGTCCATTTTAACTTTCCTGACTGGATGTTCGAAGGTCAACCGTTTAGCATGCAGCAGCTGCCCATGAAAGTTGAATTGATTCTCTTTACGACCGTAGAGCATATCACCCACAATAGGATAGCCCAGGTAACTTAAGTGAACCCTGATTTGATGTGTCCTCCCGGTTTCAAGCTGAAGCTTCAACAGAGTGTATTTGTGATAATGATTGATAACTTCATAATTGGTGACAGCAGCTTTGGAATTCTTTTCTGTGACAGCCATTTTCTTTCTGTCTTTTTCATCTCTACCGATGGGTAAATCTATCACACCATGATTATCTTTCACATAGCCATGGACTAAAGCTATATAATATCTCTCAGCCTTGTACGCTTTAATCTGCATACTCAGCGACTGATGAGTTATGTTGTTTTTTGCAACCACTAATAACCCCGTGGTATCCTTATCCAACCTGTGAACGATTCCAGGACGAATAACACCATTGATACTGGATAATGTATCTAGTCTGTTGAGTAGCGCATTTACCATTGTTCCAGTGTAATTTCCAGGTGCCGGATGCACTACCATCCCCCTTGGTTTGTTCACTACTGCTAGAGATTCATCTTCATAGACAATTTCAATATCTAAGTCTTCAGCTTCCACCTTCAGTTGCTGGGGTTTGGGAAGATTTATTTCAATTATATCTCCAATTTCCAGTATATAGTTCTTTTTTTTGATGATGCCATTCACATAGATGCATTCATCCTTAATAAGCTTCTGAAGATATGTTCTGGACATATTCTCGTAATAGTCATTTAAAAACAAATCCAGTCTGATGCCATCATCCTCGACAATAAGTGTCTCTTTAATTGCTACCTGATCCATCACATCATCCCAGTTCATGTTTATCCAATAATATCATCAACGACAGCAGAATAGTCCCACAAACCAAAAAAACATCCGCAAAGTTGAATACAGGGAAATCATAAAATCCCCAAAAATTGACATCAATAAAATCAATGACATATATCATCCTTATTCTGTCAATCAAATTACCAATTGCTCCGGCTATGATAAAATCAAAAATAAGTCGGCTCAATCCGGTAAGCTTGTTGTTTTTGTATCTATAATAAACTATAGCAACAAGGACAACCAGTGTCATCACAACGAAGAAAATCCGCTGATTTTGTAGTATCCCAAATGCAGCTCCCTTGTTTTCCACATAATTAAGTTGCAGGAAATTGTTAATCAGTATAATCGGTTCTGAAAATCTCAGAACCTGTTGGGCTGCAATTTTTGTGATTTGATCAATCGCAACCATTATTATGACAACTAAAATATGCATAGCACCTCCAAGTCTACATTGATTCTAGAACATTCAATGTTATAGCCGCGCTGATTTCCGCAGTGTATGTCTCAAAATCCTGATTGCTGATCAGAGAAGACTTATCAGCATTGTCAGATATGCACCGGATAGCAACGTAAGGAACATTATATAAATAACAAACTTGACCGACAGCGGCACTCTCCATATCCACGCAATAAGCATCAAATTCTGTGTTCAGTAGTTGTTTGAACTCATCTGAACTAACAAACCTATCTCCCGATACAATTCTACCAATGTGACACTTGATCTTGTCATCGACAGATTTTTTGCACAACTCAATCAAATTCTGATCTGCCTTGAAAGCAGATGTTCCCAATCTTGGTATAGTGCCCAACTTATAGCCGAAAGCCGTAACATCCACATCGTATTGCTGGGTATCTGATGAAATCACGATATCTCCAAGGGCAACAGTATGGTTGATTGAACCGGCAATACCTGTGTTGATGATGGTTGACACATTCAGATTATTAATCAATACACTTGCCGCGATTGCCGCGTTAACCTTTCCTATACCTGATTTAACCAGAACAACTTCTTTGTTATGGTATCGTCCTCTGTATATTTCAAACACTTTGTCATTTAATGTTTCCAGATTTGTAAGGCGATTCTTAAACAAGTGTATCTCTTCGTCCATCGCTCCGATTATTCCAATTGTCATCTTCTTTACTCTCCTTAGATGTACTCCTTAAGCTGGAGGATCAGATTGCCTTTTTTGTGCTGCCTTTGTCGACCAGCATTAGAGACTTGCTTCTGGATGTATTCGCAACCGAGGATACCACATTATCAATTCGCAAGGATGATACTGCCAATTCAATAATTTATAGTTGTGATCCAAATTATAGCCATTATTGATATGATCCAATATGGTTGTAATCCTATGATTGCCGATCTGTGAAAAATTCTCAGATAAAAAGATTTCAAGTTCTTTCCTGATGATTATGTATGCGTCACGTTCAACAAAAAAATGTCTCCAACTATATTTCTATTGATGCCCAGAGATAACAGGCTACCCAAGACATCTTTTTGTTTAATGTCAGGTGATAAATTTTCTATTTTAAACATGGAGAAAATCTCAGTCAAATAATTTGTTAATTCAATTACAAGGTCTAAAATTCGTCTGGCTATAAACCTTTCCTCTTCTTTCAAGCAATCTATGTAGCTGTAAATATTTCTTATCATTAAAGAATAGATAGTATAAGATTTCTGATAATACTCAACAATAAAAATGCGGCAATAGGTGAAAAATCAATCATGCCTTTGTTTAGTCCTATTTTGAACAGGAGTTCTCTCAATGGATAAAGAATAGGCTCAGTGAATTGAAATATTATTTCATAAAACCTGGATGTTCTAAGGCTTGGTATATAAGACATGATGATTCTAGCCATTATCAGCAGTTCTATTAAGCTAACCAGCCTATCAATTGATGTTTGGATTATTGTCATTATTCTACTCCCATGTAAATCTATTTTTATCTGAATTGTATTTAAGCTTTCCACTTATTTCGACATTGTAAGGTGCAATAACAAAAATATCCGCTGATACTTTCTGGATATTTGCCTCTAACGAATAGACGCCACCTTTGACAAATTCAAAAATCTGTTTTTTCAACTCCAAATCTAGATCCTCTAGATTGAGAACGATGGTTTTCTTTCTTTTTAGTTCATCAATCACTCCAGCACAATCCTCATACCTTCTTGGGCTGATGATAAACAAGTCGGCATTATCAGATACATTGACATATTCTTTTGATTTAGTTGGTTTGCTCTTCAGACTTATTCCATTTTCTTTCTTTTTGTAGTCTTCTTTCTTAACCTCAACAGCAGTATGATCCTCTTCGTATTCATCCTCAAGGTCAGATAAACCAATAATATCCTTTAATTTTTTAAACATAACAACCTCCTTAAGATCTTTCTCCGAAAATCAATGATCCAACCCTTAACATGGTAGCCCCTTCTTCTAAAGCAATCTTAAAATCATTGGACATGCCCATAGATAAAGTGTCAATCAAGCTGTTTTCCAGGTTCAACGCTTTCAACTCATCAAATTTTTGATGCATCAGCTTCATTAAAGGTCTGATTTTCTCAGGTTCCTCTTCAAAAGGTGCAACAGTCATCAAGCCTTTTAGCCTAATATTGCTGTACTTGCAAATTATTCTGGCAAAATCTAAAATTTCTTCCGGTTTAATACCAAACTTTGTATCCTCGCTTCCAACATTTACCTCAATCAGCACGTCTGTTGTCTTAAAAAGTTTGAGACTCTGTCTTTGAATTTCTTCTGCCAGTCTTACGCTATCAAGAGAATGAATAAGGCTTACCTTATCAATTATATATTTAACCTTATTCCTTTGCAAGTGTCCAATCATATGCCAAGTAACCGAATCATCGAATTGTTCTATTTTTTCAATCAGTTCCTGAACCCTGTTTTCACCGAATTCAGTCAATCCACTTTCTTTAGCTTCATTCATCCTATTGATTTCAACTGTTTTTGTAACAGCAACAATACTAATATCTCTAACATCCCTATTGCAATTATCACAAATATTTTTCACTTCCCGTTCAAATGATGTCACATTCTCTCTTATACTCAATCTATCACCTCAAAATTTGTCCGTCATATACATGCTTGGGTTTGACTATTATATTGTCATAAATTTTTATTGTATTGAAATATTCACCATTTATTAGGATTATTCCCCTGCTACCCGCATTAACCTTTTCTCCCTGGTCAACAATAGTGAATCCCTGGTTCTCGCCAATTATTTCAATAGGTCTGAATCTAACAACTTTGTTGGAATCACTGACATAAACGCCGACTAATCCATCCTGTTCAATGATTGAATCCTTTTTTATCTTCAATCCGGAATATTCATGAAGGATCAGATCCACTTTTATGTATCTATCATCAAGATAATCATGGAGAAATTTATCAGTCTCCAATATCAGTAAAAATTTTTCGCCATAATCCTGTACCCGAAATATGCTGGTATTGATAACCTTATCAATTTTTTTTAATCTGATTTTAAGATTATCTAAATTTTGTATGTCCATCATATAGCTTTTGTCAACCTCAAAAGCTAAAAACCAGTCAAAGTTATCTATGATTTTAAAGATTGGTTCATTTTTTTTGATTGTCTTATTCTCTGTTGTATAACTTTGATAATTCAGCTTTCTAACATCATTCAAACTGATTTCGTTTAACCGGTCAATAGAATAGACCCTCTCCAGTCCGTCGAATGAATAGCTCACTATCCCGCCACACGGGCTATAATAAGGTATCTTTTCAGCACTTACACTCTCACGAAGTGAATCCCGATGATTGATCAGTTCTTCCAATGTATAGCTCTCATATCCTGAATATCTGTAATTGAAATCGTTGGTATCAAGATTGTTGAGAGTCGTCATGACATATTGATAGTCTTTCGAAAACAAAGCACTTTGAATATCATTTTTAATTTCGTTGTAGTAAGATGTTCCGACTTTGTCGTTCGATACCTTGTTGCCTTGTTTGACGCTTATAATCTCATCGATAATGTTGAGTGCATCTGAAATGTTTTTAGAATCATAATCATTAAATTGCTGAGCTATCAATATGTCTGATTTTACCCTACTTCCTTGTCTTTTTGCCAAGCTGACATCGCCATCGCCTAAGGCATAAACAATACTTTCATCCTTGATGATAGCTGCGTCTATCTCCAGTGTAATCTCTAAAGTATCTTCATTAAGAACGTAGGTCTCTTGTTTAGCTCTCCAATTATCAATCAGGTATATGACAAATGAAAGAAACAGAAGCAACAATATGAAGTTAAAAACATTAGCTTTCCTTTTTTTCTTTGCCAACTTGAAGCTCCCTCATTTTTTCTCAGTTTCATCTTTTTTTTCTCGAGTCATAAGCTTGTTAACAGCATGTGCAGCCTTTTCATTTTGATAAAGAACAGCATATAGTTCTTCCACAATAGGCATCTCAACAGATAGTTTTTCAGCCAACTCATGAGCCGCATGCGTGGTAACGATACCCTCAACTATCATTCCAATTTCGCTGACAGCCTTATCAATAGCATATCCCTTACCAATTAGCATTCCTGCACGTCTGTTTCTGCTATGCATACTGGTACACGTTACAATCAAATCTCCGATACCGGACAATCCTAGAAAAGTCAATTTATCAGCGCCCATTTTCTCTGCCAGTCTTGAGATTTCTTGAATACCTCTGTTTATCAGGGCTGCTTTTGTATTATCTCCAAAACCAAGCCCGTCAGAAATCCCAGCAGCAAGGGCAATGACATTCTTCAGAGCGCCACCTATTTCGACACCTATTACATCTGAATTGGTATAAACCCGGAAATACTCATTCATAAAAGTATCTTGAACAATTTTTGAGCACTTATCATCCTCTGAGGCTGCGACTACTGTGGTTGGCATCTTTAAAGCAACTTCCTCAGCGTGAGATGGTCCTGACAGAACTACAAACCTGTTTTCAGGCAAAACCTGAGCACAGATTTCCGATACTCTAAGCAGAGTGTTTTTTTCCAATCCCTTCGAAAGATTGACAATGATTGTTTTCTTGTCAATTCTATGCTTAAATGCTTCCAGGACTAAACGCACCTGCTGTGTTGGAATAGCGACAACAATCATATCAGAATCAGCTATTGAATCCTCAACGTTGGATGATATATCCAGTTCCTTCGGCAGTATGATTCCCGGCAAATATTGTTTGTTCTCTCTCTCCCTGAGAATGACTGCTGCACGTTCAAAGTCTCTGATCCAAATGGTTACGTCATGTTTGTTTTCGGTTAGAAGTTTTGATATTGCTGTTCCCCAACTTCCTCCACCTAAAACTGTAATTTTATTTTTCATATCATCTTCCTCTTATAATTTATTTTCCTGTCTTTTAATCAATCTCACAATATTCGCCTTATGCCTAAAAACCGCCATTGAAGACAGTATCAATGTGAACAAAAGGAGACTGTAGTCTATCGGTTTAAAGAAAAGTATAATAATTGGAGCTATAGCGACACCTATGAGTGATCCAATGGACACGGTTCTTGTTATTATTACTATTGTCAAGCCCACTGAAAAGCAGATGAGCGCTATCAGAGGATTGATCATCAGCATCACTCCAATAGATGTGGCGATTCCTTTACCACCTTTGAATTTCAATGTGACAGGCCAATTGTGCCCCGCAATGGCAGAGATTCCAGCCACATAACCACCTAATTCAGGATTCATACGATTTCCTATGTAGACAGCTATAGCACCTTTCAAAAAATCCAACAAGAATACCGCAATACCAACCTTTGCTCCAAAAGCCCTTATAGCATTTGTAGCACCTGCATTTCCACTTCCATAATTCCTGACATCCTTCTTGAGAAATATTCTACCGATCAAATAAGCATTTGAAATATTACCTATCATATACCCTATTATTGCAACGATAATTAACCTCATTTAACACCTCATCATTCTTATTCTCTGTTTTTCATCTCAATCATCAGGGGTGTTCCTTTGAATAGAAAATTGTCCCTAATAGTGTTCTCAATATATCTTATGTAAGAGAAATGCATCAGGTCTTTATTGTTGACAAACATGATGAATTTTGGAGGATCCACACTTACCTGAGATACATAAAATATTTTAAGCTTCTTCCCCTTAACAGAACGAGGTTGATTCATCAACACGGCTTTGTTAATGACATCATTCAACACACCAGTAGAAATTCTAAGATTTCTGAATTCATTGACTTCAACGATTTCTTCCAGCACTTTATCAATTCTTTGTCCTGACAAGACAGAGATTGGTATTATTGGCGCGTATGTCATAAAAGCCAAACTGTTTCTGACTTCATCGACAAGCTTCTTATA
>LGGM01000144.1 GCA_001509345.1 Clostridiales bacterium 38_11 | reverse complement strand
AGCTTCTAAGACCAATCTGTTTTCCGGGTGCATTTCATAGGAAAGAGTGATCTGATCGTATAGCCCGTCGTCGCCTACTGCAACTTCTCTTTGTTTTTTCTTGATGTCATCCATATAAAGGTTTCTGGCAATGGTAAACATCCAGGCAAGTGGTTTCCCTTGAGCCTTGTATAAATGGGCTGCCCCCATGACTTTCAAGTAGGTCTCCTGCAGTAGGTCTACGGAAACATCATGGTTCCTTGTCAGTGACAAGAGATAGGCATATAGGGTTCTTTCAGTTGTTCCATATAGGGTTTCAAGGGCCTGCATGTTGCCACTGCCAATTTCTTTAAATAAGGATTCATCAATTTGAATGCTATTTATTCGGTTGAGTTTTGGGGTTGGTTCCTGGACCAACATCATTAAGGTCAGCATATGAATCTCCTTTATATAAGGGTAACGATTGAAAGTCACTTTTTATTGCATTGTTTTTTAAATTCTACCTAAATTCTACGTCGTTTTACGAAAACCATTAAAAATCGATATTTTCGCTGAACCTACGAAGAATTCAAGTAGTTACTCCTACATTTTAACATTATTCACACCCCTTCCTCAACACATTTGAATAAGATATACCCATTATTCTCAATTAAGTTGCAAATATCACAATTCTAGGTTCAATTAATAAACCACTCGATTCATTCAAGCGATTCAAGCGCCAATTTATCAATCGTTACGACTCTAAGCAGATACATTTTTTATACACCTCTTGATAAGGATATTTGCTTGAGAGCTTCATAATCACAGACCTAGCTGTTTTGATAATTTTGGCCGCAAGAAAAACGTATTTCAAGCGAAATGTCTTTATCTGCTGCCTATATTCAGACACATCCAAGTAGTCAAATTTGAAGAGTAAAAACAGATTGTATGAAAGCATCATCATTTGGAATACTGCTTCATTTGCCCAGAATGATTTCAAAAGCAAGTGGCCTACTGACATGTCGTATTTTGCTTCTTTGATATAGTTTTCAGCATTGCCACGCTTTTCATAGGAGAGAACCACCGCTTCTGACTCTAGGTCTGTATTGGTGACAAAGAAAAAATAGTCGTACTCTGAACCTTCTAACAGGCTTAACTGAGCTCTTTCTTTTTCGGGTTTCAGAACGCGAGACACGACAAATCTTCTTTTTTTCTTCCACTTATCCAATTTTATAAGCAGCTCAGCGGTTTCTCTGCCGTCTATACCTTTAAGAAACACAGCAGAGGAAGCGGTCACTTGGGAGACAAGTGTTGCATAAGCTTTAGCTTTAATTAAGTATTTGCAACCAAGAGACTCGATTGTTTCAATGATTTCTTCATCGAAGTAGCCACTATCCATACGGAAAAAGATTTCCAAGTTTTGAGCTTTAAGAGTGGCAACAATCTCTTTAATCAGTTCAGCAGCACCATTTGCGGTGTATGCATTACCACTTCTAACAAAACCAGTGACATAGGCTTTGAGTTCATCACAAAAGGCAAACTGGACATTGTAGCATCGATTGCCCAGCTTTTTAGGATTGTAACCTTTAGTAGCGCCTTCTTGGTGGCCTTCTACATTAATGACACTGCTATCGATATCAATAGTGATGGATGTCAATCCACTTTTAGAAAGTAGCTTTTTAAACACTTTGAAGTTGATTTCTCTGAACATTTGCGTCGTTTTGAAGCTGAAGTTGCTTAAAAAACGCGACACGGTTTCAGGCTCTTTAACAGAAATATCGAATTCACGAACAAGGGGATCATTCTTTAAAAGTTTTAAACGTTCGAGCTTATCTATGCCTATAAAATGACCAGAGAGCATGGTTTTAACATGATTCATTTTAATCTTGTTTACAGAAGCGCTTTCAAAAGTGAGGTCATTTTCAATCATCTCAAAAATGCCGTTATTTTTAGTGTTCTCTAGCATCAGAAAAAGTCCTGCATTTGAGGTAAGATTTTTAGCCTTAAACTCGATTTTATTTATCATAAGCCATCTCCTTCACAACACCTCTATTTGTTACATTTTTACCCATCAAACAAGACAAAAAACATACAAATAGATGTTAATTTGCTGCAATTTTCTTTCACCCATTGGGTGAAAGAATGGTTTTGGCTTAACGATTATAAATACTTGCTTAAAGGGTTATATGAGTAGATTGCACGTAGAATCTAGGTATTATTAATAGCAGTACATTAAAATCCCACATAGGTGTCTGGAATGCCTTAGCACCCAATAATCCAATAAAATCCCATTTATGATGCTTTAGAAGATTTTCTCTTAATTCCTTGTAAGTCTTCAAAAATAGCCAATTTTGAGGTAGAACAAGACTTGTTGTACCGTTAGAATCACAAAATTCAATGCAGCGTTCTAAGAATACTGTCGCTAAATCCGATTTTGAAGTATTATAATTTTTTTCACAGTAATCATACAACTTTGATGCTTGTTTACCTCTAGCTAAATAAGGAACATTAGTAATTACTAATTGGTATTTGTCTCCTAGTAGACGTAAAGCTTTATCGATTCCTTGAGCAAGAATACCATAACTGTCGGTATCGATATTATTCGGTTTTATAATCCTTCTTTCTAATAAAAGACTCACTTTTTCCCAATTTCTAGCGAATAAAGTGTTATTCTCAATTTCCTTCTTTGGATTAATTAAACTCCCCAAGATATTCGCATCTCTAAATATTTCGTAGAGCGCATCTAAGTGTAACTTTAAATCTAAATCATCTCTAGCTATTGCCAGCCACTCTTCTTTACTCATCGTGATAGACTGTCCACACCATGCAATATTGAC
>LGGM01000143.1 GCA_001509345.1 Clostridiales bacterium 38_11 | reverse complement strand
TTCACGGCTTTCCGTAAGACCCTGCCTGAATATCATAACATCAAGCCTTTCCTTTTCTACCAATAGTCTCTACTCCTTCATAATTGTGTTGAATATACTATCACTATCCATATTTTGCGTAAAAAGCAGCTCTTCCTTTTCTCCATGAGGTATAAAGCTGTCATCATATCCAATAATCCTCACAATAGCATCTGTTTTTTGCTTACTTATAAACTCTAGAATACTGCTTCCAAAACCGCCGCTTCTAACGTTATCTTCCATGGTAAATATAACCTTATGCTTTTTTGAAAGTTCAATAAGCAGCTCCTCATCAAGAGGCTTTATAAACCTGGCATTAACCAATGTAAAGTTTTTACCTTCCTGCTTCAATTTCTCAACAACCTCAACAGCTTTATATACCATATTGCCTTCTGATATAATTACTCCATCTTTCCCCTCAATGAGTACCTCGCTTTTCCCAATCTTCAAAGGAGTATAGCTAAATTGGAACTCTTTTGCCTTTCCCCTCGGGTATCTTATTGCTGAAGGCCCTTCCAAGGACAAGGCCAACCTTAGCATATCACTTAATTCCTTTGCATCCTTGGGACTCATCATCCTGATATTGGGAATATGCCTCAAATAGGAAATATCAAAAACTCCTTGATGGGTTTCTCCGTCAGAACCTACTATACCCGCTCTGTCAATTGCAAAAACAACGTTACGATTCTGAAGACAAACATCATGAACCACCTGATCATAAGCTCTTTGCAGAAATGTAGAATATACTGCAAATACAGGCCGCAAGCCTTCTTTTGCCAAGCCGGCACAAAAGGTTGTCGCATGCTGTTCTGCAATACCTACATCAAAAAACCTGTTCTTATATTTTACAGCAAAGCTTGATAGTCCTGTCCCTTCAGTCATTGCAGCTGTTACAGCAACAATTTTCTCATTCTCTTCAGCAAGCTCCATGAGAGTATCTCCAAAAATATCAGAATAGGTCTTCTCTTTATTCTTTTTCTTAACCTCTCCATTCTCAATAAAAAATGGACTGATTCCGTGATATATGTTTGGTTTATCCTCAGCGATTGAATAACCTTTCCCTTTTACTGTAACCACATGTATTAACACCGGATATCCATTATATGACTTTGCTCTTGCAATTACTTTTTCAATCTTTTTAATATCGTGACCATCTATTGGTCCAAGGTATTTGAAACCCAATTCTTCAAAAATTACTCCGGGAACAAGCAGATATTTCAACCAATCTCTTAGCTTTTCAGCCATCTTGAATGTAGGTTTTCCTATAACCGGAATCTTGTTAAGTATAGTCTCTATAGTACCTTTAAACTTAAAATATGCAGGTTCTGTCCTTATCCTGCTGAGATAATTTGATAAGCCTCCGATATTATGTGATATTGACATCTCATTGTCATTTAATATAACAATAAAATTAGTAGGGAAATCTCCTGCGTGGTTTAATGCTTCAAAGGCCATACCTCCCGTAAGGGCTCCGTCACCTATAACAGCAGCTACAGAATAGTCTTCTCCTGCCAAATCCCTGGCTTTTGCCATGCCAAGGGCTGCAGATATTGATGTACTGCTGTGTCCTGTTTCAAATGCATCATGAATACTTTCAATGCTTTTGGGAAAACCGCTTATACCGTCCTTTTTTCGTAAAGTCGTAAAGCTTTCTTTCCTGCCTGTTATAATCTTATGAGTATAAGACTGATGTCCTACGTCCCATACAATTTTGTCCTTCGGTGTATTAAAAACTCTATGAAGTGCAATAGTAAGTTCAACTACCCCAAGATTTGAAGCCAGATGACCTCCATTTTCGGAAACCACATTAATTATATAATCTCTAATCTCTTTCGAGAGAATTTTAAGCTCATCATAACTCATTCCTTTTAAATCAGAAGGAGAATTTATTCTGTCAAGAATTTTACCCATATATGAATCAACCCCGTATTCTAATATATTAAACCATTAAATTCGCTATCAGTATACCTAGTATTGCACCTGCCAACACTTCTTTAGGCGTATGCCCAATCAACTCCTTGAGTTTTTCATTTTCAAGAGGCTTGTTGTGGGTAATATCTTCGATTATTATATTCAGTATTTTTGCCTGATTTCCTGCCGCTCTCCTTACTCCGGCAGCATCATACATAACTACCAGGGCAAAGCACAAGGAAATAGCAAAAATAGGTGACTCCCAGCCATAAATTCTGCCTATTGAAGTCGAAAGTGCCATAACAAAAGCTGTATGTGAGCTTGGCATACCGCCGGAGCCCACAAGTCTGGTCAAATCAATTTTTTTTGTGCTGTAAAAGGTCAGAATTATTTTTAATAACTGTGCAATAAACCATGCTGTAGTACAGGCCATAAGTACTTTATTGTTCCCAAATTTTACAAAAAAATTCAATAGCAATCCTCTCCTCAAACATTTTGCATCCAATCCAGAATACATATATTAATTTCTTTATCCAAATGCTCCGAATAGTAAAATACCTGCTGTACATATGCAGAAACCTTTACTGCCTGTAAATGATGAATCAATATTAATTATGAATCTGCAGTATCAAAAGCTTAATTTTCCCTGTTTATTATATAATTTGATAATTCACAAAGATAGTATCCTCTGATTCCATAATCTTTAAGCTTCAATTTAGCTTTGGTAATAAGCTCTTCAGCAATTTCTCTTGATTTCTCCAAGCCATAAAAGCTGATAAAATTGGATTTGTGAAATTCGGCGTCTTTATTAATACCCTTTCCAAGCTTTTCTTCTGAGCCTGATACATCAAGTATGTCATCAACAACT
>LGGM01000049.1 GCA_001509345.1 Clostridiales bacterium 38_11 | reverse complement strand
TCACCCATCAGCAAAACCGTCGATTTTGAGTCAGCTATTTTTTTGGCAAATTCGACAGTTTTCAGAAAACCTGGATCACTTCCAATCACCTTGTCAAAAGTATATATAGCTTTTGAACCAGTCACTTTATTGGCCAATTTTCTCATCTTTTTCACATCTCGAATAACAAATACCATTTCGTTTATTTCTTCCTTATGATCAAGTATTGGATGGACACTCAGATTGACCTCGATTTTATTCATTTTGAGGTGAACATAGACATCTTCTTGCGTTATGCTCTCATTGTTTTTGATTGTTTCCACAACTTGTCCCCAATTGATAATTATTTCCGATGCATTCATCTTATATAGATCTTTTGAAGTATAACCAAGTATTGATTTCGTATGCTTATTGGCCAATTTAATATTGCCTTCAAAATCAGCAGTAAAAATCGCTGAAGGAAGGGAGTTCATAATTGTCTCAATATAAATCTTATTGGAAGCCAGTTCTTCTCCATAATAATTTGATATCAGCATATTTTCTATAGCCTTGGCCGCAGCAGCAACCATACCCAATGTATGTGAATTGACCAATTCTTTGTCGCCTGTCAGATCCAAACATCCTGTCAATTTGCCTTCATGGTCTCTGATTGGCGCCCCCGAGCATGTCCACTTATGGAATATCTCTATATAATGTTCTTTGCCGGAAACCTGAAGTGGTCTCCCTTCATGCAATGCGGTCCCCATCCCATTTGTCCCAATGTATTGTTCTCCCATAAAGGCACCTGGTACCAAAGCCGTCTCAAAGGCTTTCTGAAGCATGTTGTCGTTGCCAATCATATTTAAAATACAACCCTCTTCATCATTCAGTATAACAATAAAGTTTGAAGATTTAACGAAGTCATAAAGCTGATTGATAAACGGATTTGCAACGCAAATCAGCTCATTTTTACGCTTGATGCGTTCACTGAGTTCCCAATCGTCCAGCACCCTTTTGCTCATTTTTTGATTTTTCGCAATACCAAATAACTGACTTCTTTGATTGGATTCTGTTATGAAATCCCTGTTATCCATGTCCATTTTTTACCTTTTATCAATATGACATACCAATAAAATATCAAATTACAGGGTCTTTGTCAAAATTTATCAACATCAACTGTCTTTGTGTCAACTGAGTCATTTAAAAAAAATAGCATCAACGTACATGACAACAAGTCCGCCGCGCCGCCTGGACTTAATCTCTTGCTGATAAATACTTCATCCATCTTTTGCAGTTTAATCATTCCATCTTTGTTCAAAATCCCTCCGGCTTCAAGGGTCTCTTTTGCCATCTGTTTTGCATAGTTAATTCCCTCAAGACCTCCCCTGGATAGCAAATTGGTATCGTTACAATTTATGATGATTTTCAACAAAACATTTACAGCGGCATCGTTCAGCGTTGCACCACTTTCAATTAGTTTCACCAAATAGGGATAGGAATGATTTCTTATTGTAGGAAGTCCAGATTTGACCTCGCCTCTTATCCCGGTTATTCCATGACTATGATAATAGGCCAACCCGGATGTTTGATTCTCTGCCTGTCTATCTTTGAAATCCAAATCAAATATTGTGTCAGTCAATTTGCCGACATAATTGCATATGCTTATGTAATTAAACCGCTTACCATGTCTGAAGCTATATGCTGCCGCTGCCGACATCAGTCCTAAAGAAAAAATAGCGCCTTTATGGGTGTTGATGCCACCTGTGGCACTGAACATATCCAGATCGGCCTGCTTCCCCCTATCTCGCAGCAATAGAAAAACCTGATTGAAGTCTTCATTTTCGTTATTCAATACTATTTTAGCACAATCAAAGAAATAGCTCTCTAAGGCCAAAGCACTATCAATAAATGTAAAAATATCCATATCATTATGTGAGCCGTTGTTGATACGGTCAACTAATCCTGGCTTTGGCGTGATAACCACTTCATATAGCAATGCTTTAAGTGCGGCTTTCTTAATTTTATCAGTCAGACTCAGATTATCCATAGTAGAATCCTTATTAATGATCTAGCAAAAGTACTAAAATCTTTCTTATAATTGGCGGAAGAAAGATGACTATGCTCACTATTCTTATCAAATGCATTGATGCAACTATTGAAATATCAGCGCCATAAGAATCTGCAAGGATTGACATTTCTGTTATGCCTCCGGGAGCAGTTCCCAGCATAGCAGTGGCTAAATCAATACCAGCCACTTTATGAAGAAACAATCCCATTAATATACTGAAAACAAACATCCCCACCACCATCATAATAAGCGGCAGTATAGTTGATTTTATTTGGAGTAGACTGCTTCTAGAAAAGCTCAGTCCGATATATCCCCCAACAACCATTTGCGCCACAAGTCTAAAGTTATAAGGTATAAATCCTTTAGAAGAGATTATATTAAATAATGCCGAAGCTACTATGGATCCAATCAGTGATCCTGCTGGAATCCTCAATCTTAAACCAATTAAGCCCCCTAAAACTGCGACAAATAATGTTAGTACAGTGTTCATATATGCCTCCATTCTTATTTTTTTAGCTTCATCCACTCTGAATCTATATTGACTCTGATTCTTTCCAAAAACAGCTTGATAGTATCCAGTTCACTTTCGCTAAATCCGTCCAATCCATACTTTGCTGTGTTTTCTATCATAGTAACTAGATATGGATAAATACTGATTAGTTTGGTGTCCGGGTAAATAGTCCATGATCTCCTGTCGATTTTAGATTTATGTTTTTTGATATAGCCCTTTTCTTCCAGTTTTTTCAAAGCTTTTGCAGTAGTAGTCTTATCAATTCTAAGCATATAGGACAACTCTTCCTGACTGATACCTGGATTTTCCATGATTCTAGTCAAAAATGAATGTTGTCCTCTTGTTAAGTCTTGCTTGTTGAATTCTTCATTCCGAATGGATGCTATGCATCTTGAAATAGTCACTATCTCTCTTAGTATTTCTCTTTCTTTTAACACAAACCCTCCTTTAGATCAGAACGCAAACGCTTTATTTAGTTGACAATTCAACTAAATATCATTATAATACATATTATTAAAATATTCAACAGAAAAGCATCTACATAGAAAAGCATCTACAATAAAGATATTTCATTTTGACCAATACCGGGGCAGGTGATTAGATGAATGGATTTAGTATGGCAAAGTTACTGGATGACAAGGAAGAAAGATATAAAAAACAGACTGAAATGATAGTTCTGAATAAATTACCAGTCATAAGCTTTACTATCAATAAGCCGGGAACGGAAAAAAATAATGAAATCATCAAGAACATATTTGCATCAGGTTTAAAGGAAATTGAATCGGTTTTATCAGTTAACAATATTGAGATTATGGATAGGTATTGCTCATCTGATGGGCTTTCCGGTCCCATAATAATTTTATCTATCAACTTTAATCCTAATAAAATAAAAGAATGGATGGTGGATATAGAAAACAATCATCCAATCGGTAGGTTGCTTGATATTGATGTAATCGATGAACAGAGGGGTCATATTTCCAGAATAAATCTTGGATTTGAGGCTAGAAAATGCCTGATATGCAATGATTACGCCAAAATCTGCTCAAGAAGCCAGCGGCATGATATGGGAGATGTACTGAAAAAATTCTATAATATCTGTTTTTTATATATTGAAAAACAACAGGAAAAAACCTGAGAAAATCCCAGGTTTTATTTTTAGCAACCATCACACTCACGCTATTTTTTTGCTGATCAGATATTCCTCAAACCTTTCTAGGCTATTTTCAAAATCAAGTCGGCCATATCCCATCCTGAAATAATTACCTTCATAAGAATATATTTCCGCAGGCAGTAGTAATATGCCTCGTTCTTCAACCATTTGGTTACAAAATTCATTGATTGAGATATCCGATTTCAACCGATGAAATGCAATCGGTCCGCACATGGGCCTATTGTATTGAAACAGATTTCTGTATTTTTCAAAAAACAAATCTGAAATTTCGAGATTTTTTTCGATCATAGACAGATTTCTATCAAGAATCTTCTTCCCGTTTTTCAATGCGACTGTTGCCAGATATTCAGAGGTGCTGCTGTTGCATATGGTTGTATAATGCTTGAATTTTGTCATTTTTTCAATTATGCTTTTATCTTTTGTCGCTATCCATCCTATTCTAAGACCTGCTAATCCATAAGCCTTCGACATGACACCAAGAGAAACCGCTTTGTCGTATAAATCCGCAAACCATTTTCTTTCAATACCATCTAATTCAATCCCTTTGTAAACCTCGTCCGAAAAAATATAGATGCCCTCCCGGTCTGCTAGTTCAGCAATTTCATTCATTTGTTCATTTGTCAGCGTGTAGCCTGTCGGGTTGTTTGGTGTATTGATACAAATCAGCCTTGTATTGGGCTTGATCAGTTTCTTAAGATGATCAATATCAATAGTCCACTGGTTTTCCGCTTGTATCAGATGCCACCTGTCAACCTCGCAGCCTATTGCATCGGCTACCTCAAACAAGGATTGATAGGTTGGAAACATGGTGATCACGTGATCACCTCTATCCAACATGACATTCATAAAATTGAATATGGCTTCCTGAGCTCCTGAATGTGCAAGAATTGCATCAGGTCCAATACTATCATACAATCCGGCTATTTCTTGTCTTAGTTCTATTCCCCCAGGAACTTCCGTATAGCCTAGCCAATTGTCCAGCAAGCCTTCTTCAGACTCGCCTGCCAGTTTTAGCAATTCTTTTACTGACATGGACTGACAATCGGATTGTGTCAGCAAATAAGGTGCTGAAAACTCGTGTTTGCCAAAATAAACTTCAAGCTTGAAATCATTCATTTTCATACCATCATTCTCCTTTATCGTTCTTGTGTTATACAAAAACCCAACAATGCATGCCCTCTTTCATGCTTTGTTGGGTTTTAAAGAAAATAGATTATCTTCTTTTAGATTTCACTCTTACATTTCAGTATTATAGAACAAAGTCATTGAAAACACAACAGAATATCTATTTATTAATAAAACTTAATATTTATTAGCTGTCTGCATAGGCTCTTTTGAAGATTTTCAGATAACTTTCTTTATTGATCGGTCTGGGGTTATTAAGTGTTGAACTATTCTTTTCCGACATTTCAGACAGCAACTCAAAATCTTCAGGACTCACATTTAAAGACTTAAGACTGGGTAATCCGATTTTTCTAGAAAGAATCTTGATATTTTCAATTCCCTCAGCAGCTGTCATTAGATCATTTGGTCCAAATAAGCCCATATAGTTCGCTATGTTGGCATACTTTTTTTCGGCTGCTGTCAGATTGTACTCCATAACATATGGAAGCAATACCGAGTTGCATGTTCCATGAGGTGCGTCATATATGCTTCCTAGTGCTTCAGCCATACAGTGAACTGCCCCTACATCTGAATGGCCAAATGATAATCCTGCCATCAGACTCCCCATCATCATATTGTCCCTTGCCTCTATGTCATTGCCGTTTTTAAATGCTTTTTCGAGATTTTCGGTTAGATAACTGACGGCATAAAGCCCAAGCGCCTCAGCTATCGGTTCTGCCCTAAGAGAGGTATAGCCTTCAATGGCATGTGTTAAAGCATCAATACCCGTAGTAGCTGTGATACATGGTGGCAAAGTGATGGTCAAAAGCGGGTCTACGATTGCGACTTTGGCTGCTATCAGAGGGCTTTTTACAGTGTACTTGAACTTCTCTGTCGTGTCCGTAATAACAGATGAAAAAGTCACTTCACTACCCGTTCCGGCTGTTGTTGGTATTGCAATCATTGGCACGGTTTTTTTTATGCTATTTTTCTTATGCATATAGTCCTGGATATCGCCATCCTGAGCCGCGAGTATGGAAATGACTTTTGCGGCATCTATCGGACTCCCTCCTCCGAAAGCTATGATCAGATCCACCTGTTCATTACGTGCTATTTCAGCTGCTTTGGTGATATTGTGATCTTTTGGGTTTTGTTCCACCTCATCGCAAATGATATAGCTGTATCCTTTTAGAGCCTCTTCCAGTTTATCGGTTACTTTCAAGCTAATAAGCTTTGGATCTGTGACCACCATTATTTTTTTTGGATTAAACTGCTTCAATTCTTCTGTTAATTGCTGTAAAGATCCAATCCCATAAATGATCTTTGTCGGTAATAAAAATTCAAATCCTTTGATCATAGTAACCTCCAGTTTTTAACTAAAATATTTATTCTAAAGCTTTTTCCCATCAGATTTTTTTGTATCTTTTCTATGACATTTTTAGTCAATATCGAAATCTTATTCTGTCAAATGGTTATGATAAAATCCTCTTTCATGTGCCATGATCACAATAGCAATAAACAGCAATGTTCCTGACAATAAAACTGTCATATTGTTCTGAAAGAGGATTAAGGGTTCGACGAACTCAAACTCTGACAGATATTTTACAATCAATACTGAAAAAGCATTATTAATAAAATGCAGAAAAATTGAGGGAAATATTGACTTGGATTTATAAACCACATATCCGAATGTACATCCCAAGATAAACGTGGTAACCAGTTTCAACAGGCTGAAGTGCATGGCTGCAAACATCAACGCTGTTGCAATAATAGCGGTTGAGGGTTTGGTATATTTGAGAAACGATGACAAAAACAAACCCCTGAATAGCAATTCTTCGACTATAGCAGGTAGAACCGCAATCATGAGAATCTGATTTGTTAAGGAAACATTCTCAAAAATATAATTGAAAGCATCTAGTAATTCTGTCTCTTCAGGCAGAAATTCAATAGCATAAGAAGCATAGATACTACTTGCAATCAATGCGATCAACCACAATAAAAGACCAATCCAATACCACTTATATGAGTCTGTTTTATTCAAGAAAAAAACACTTTGAAAATTCTTTTTCAGCATCAAAACCATTATAAGTCCAGGAAGCAGCAAACCAAACAATTGAGTCAATGGGATACCCATTAAGCCATATCTGCTTTGAAAAAAAATGCTGGATATATAAAACAGCACAATGATTAGTGCATAGATAGATAAAGATTGTCTGACGGTGAAAACTTTCTCTTGCATGCCTCAACCCCTAATTTGATTTGTATGATCAATCTTCACTCCAATTATATTATCATATAATGGTTATTTATTCCATGTAGGTTATCATTGTTTCTATCAGAAACTTTTATGATTGAATTATATCAAAATAGATCTATCCATCAATTATACGTTCATTAATTTAAACTATTTTCATCAAAACAACTGATAATATAATTGTTGTCACACCACATAGAATCATGGACAAACTACTTGCCGCACCTGCCTGTTCACTTATTTCAACTGCCTTAGCAGTACCTACGCCATGAGCCCCAGCGCCTAGTGCCATACCTCTAGCTGTATCATTTTTGATTCTAAAGATATCAAATACCAATGGTCCTACTGAGGCTCCAAACATTCCTGTTATCACAACAAAGACCACAGTCAGCTCCTTTATACCCCCAATAATTTCCGATACTTCGATTGCCATTGGAGATGTAATGGACTTCGGTAGCAAGGACAACATGATATCCATATCCAACCCCATCAACCAGCTCAACACCACTACTGAGAAAGCGGAACTAATGACACCTGTCAGAACTCCTATTGAGATTGGTTTATAATACTTTTTTAGGATATGCTTATTGTTGTATAACGGTACAGCAAGGACCACCACTAAAGGCCCCAAAATCTTAACGATATACGCTCCTCCCTCGGCATAGGTCTCATATTGTAAAGGCGTCCAGTGAATGACACCAATGATAATGAGGGAAGCTACCAGTATTGGGTTTAAAAAAGATATTTTAATTTTTTTGGAAATAAAAAGAGATACCATGTAGGCAAGTACCGTCAAAATTATCCCTATCAATAACATCAGCTTGCCTCCTTTTTGTCTTCGCTAATAATAAACAGCTCGACTATTTTACCGGAAACGGCCATTACAAAGACACTTGACACGATTAGAACAACAAATATCTGTACCCAGACTGGTCTGATTACATCAAAAAGCACATAGAAAGCCGCCCCGAGAGGTATGAAGAAAAATCCCATGTGCTTCAGTAAAAAGCCACTGGTATGCTTGATATGCTCAATCTTCACAATGCCTGTGTTCAAAAGAAGGAACAACATCCCCATCCCAATTATATTTCCAGGTATGAAAAAGAAGCCACTAATCAGATCTGATATCAGAAGTCCTGAATAGTATATGCCTAAAATAATCAATATTTCTTTTATGATTTTCATTCTATCACCTTTAAGAACTGCATTTGATTTTTTCTACTTTTTTGATGCGATCAAGCTTCCAAATAATATAGAATAGTATTTTGCTCTCTCGGTATCAGATCTTGAAACCAGGACAATTGGTGCTGTCGCTCCCATAATGACACCGGCCCCTGTCCCATTTCCAAAATAGGTTATGGCCTTGCCGATTCCGTTGCCCATTTCAATATTGGGTACCAACAGAATATCCGCATCACCAGCGACTGGGCTTTCATAATTTTTCATCTCAGCTGCTTCAATCGATATGGCCAAATCCAAAGCTATGGGGCCTTCCACGAATACATTTTCTCCAAAGGCGCCTTCATTGCACATATCTTTCAGTGCCTGAGCATCTACTGTTGCCTGCATTTTTGGATTAACTTTCTCCTTGGCTGCCAGGCATGCCACCTTAATTTGTTTATATTGCAGACCTCTGGCTGCTTCAACAGCATTGACAATCAATTGTTTCTTGGTTTCAAGGTCTGGATAAGTAACCATCCCTCCATCTGTAAGCATCAGCAACTTATGGTAAGTCGGAATTTCATAAAGCATCACGTGACTCAATTGCCTTCCGGTTTTCAATCCCCATTCATTGTTTAATACCGCTTTCAATATGATAGATGTATCTATGAAGCCTTTAATCAGAAAATCCGCTTTCCCACAGCTGACAAGCTTCACGGAAATTTCAGCTGATTCATCAAAATCACTGGCTTCTATGATAGTTACCCCTTCAAAACCCAAATGCTTATTCTTACTGATTTCCACAATCATTTTCTTGTTTCCGACGAGGATAGGTTCTATGAAACCATCCTTATATGCTTGTTCAACAGCAACCAGAACATTTTCTTCCTCTGCGGAAACCACAACCAGCTTCATTTTTTTGCTCTTATCAATGCTCTTTTTAAGTTCTTCCAAATTTTTCATTATGTCCTCCAGATTATACAAATATTAAAAATACAATGTTTAATAAATATAACGCTAATATGATTAGTTCTAACCTAATGCCCTTTCTGATGAGATAATTGAAAATCACAAATAATACTAATAAGCCTGCTGAACCGCTTGTTATTTTTTCAACCTGTAGCATGGTTAGCATCCTAAAAATGGTCTCTCCTGTAACCAATCCTAAAACAATCACAAACAACTTGTCAGATATTTTGAACAATCTGATTTCCTTCGCCAGCTTAATCCTTCTTATAACACCTTCTTCTCCATAATAAAATCCATCAAAATAACCCTTTAGTGACAAGTATATCACTGAACCTGACATCATCAAAGCTGATATGATAAAAAAAGATATCTCTTCAGAAACTACTCCATAAATCATACCCAGTATCAATAGAGGCGCGAGCACAATCTGGGTTGTTGAGTCACCCATTCCTGCAACAGCACCCATTAGCCCTTTTTTTGTGTCTGCTATATCCGTATCTGTTATCCTTCTGTCGGACAGTTTTCGATCCTCCAACTGAATGATGTAACCATGAATGGCGGTGCCGATGTTGGGCTCTGTATTAAAAAACTCAAAATGTCTTCGTATTGAGTCTTCCCTCTCTTCTTTTTTTCCAAGGTATAATTTTTTTAGGATTGGAACCATACTGTAACTAAAGGACGCCCCCTGGAGCAATTCATAATTGTAGCAGGAATCATAGAAATTCATCCATAAGGACCATGATCTCAGAATATGTTTTGGTAATAGCGTTGTAGATTGATATTTTTCACTGGTGATAGCTTTTCTTTTCTGCGCGGAGATGATTAGAATGACTACGAGTACGAGATAGGTGTCAAAGTGGAAGTAAACTGACACCAAGTATGCGATTGCAAACAATATGATGTTATATTTGTAGTGAAACCACAGTATAGCGGATGACGCTGATAATATGACCATTAAAATGCCAGTGGTATTCAGTACAATCTCCAGTTTTGGCACCAGGTTGAGGAACGTTTCACTCAGGGAAAATGTGGTCAAAGCCGTGATAAATGTTGCAACAATACTACCAATCAACAATGTCACTTGAGGTAAAAGTATAGTGTATCTTTCTAGAGCCTTAATAGGATTTTTATTGATGCTTTTCTTTAATATATCCGTGAATCTAACATTGTATGTCATTCTGTATTTCCAGATAACCAGTCCAACCATGCTGACAGGATAAGCGATAGCGATAGCGGCTCCCGGCATTATATTCAATTTAACAGCCAACATGGCTGCAAGAATGCCAGCCATACACGGATCTCCCTTAAGAGAGCTACCTGTTGATGTGAAATCTATGAATAGTAGATTGGTTATGGCTCCAGTCATCAGCCCCAGCATAGGATCTCCCAGTGCCACACCCGTTAGCAGCCCTGAAAAAACAGGCCTGTATAAGGTGAAATAGCCAATGCCGAAGGTAAACGAAGTCGAAGCTCCAATAAAATATATGATTCCAAGAACAAGATAATTAAAGAAACCCATGAGAAACTCCTTTATTAACATTTCTATAATATATCGCAATTTAATTATAACACAACTTCATTTTTATTAATATTGAAACGTATGACTTAAGTATGTTTTTTTGTCTCAGTTATGGAATTTTTTTGTTTTTTTTGTTATAGTATTCTTCAGTATAATAAAGGAGTGTCTAATGCATAAAAACTTTAAATTCGTACAAAACAGCAATTGTGAATATTTTCCCTGCCATAAGGGACTTCAAGAAGACAAGTTTAATTGTTTGTTCTGTTTTTGTCCTCTCTTCATGCTCAAAGACCAATGTGGTGGCAACTACATCAAAAACAACGGCATCAAGGACTGCAGCCATTGCACAGTACCTCACGGGACAGGTGGTTATGACTACATAATATCCAAAATGGATATTATTATAAAAAAAGGTAGCAATTTTTAGACATTACCTACATAAACATACTTTAAATATTTTTCCGCAATTTTTTTGGCTTTCATCAGTGTTTCTATTTTTGTGGCTGGATTGGTCATTTTAAAGGATGGAAAATATCGTGACAGGTGCAGGACAATACCGGTGTCAATAGAGGCAATCCATTTGAACAACACTTCAAGCTCATCCAAATCATCATTTTCATTTTCAATAACCAGTGTTGTGATTTCCAAATGAGCTCTTCCGTGAATCATTTTTATAGTGCTGAGAACGGGTTCCAATTGCCCTCCACATATTTTCCCATAGAACCTATTAGAAAAAGATTTGAGGTCTATGTTGAAAGCATCCATATATTCTAATAATGCTTTCAATGGTTCCTGATTGATAAATCCATTGGAAACACATACCGTTCTGATTTGATGCTCTCTAGCCAATCTGGCTGTATCAAGCATAAACTCATACCAAACTGTGGGTTCATTGTAGGTGAATGCAATTGAACTCAGATTCTCATCCCTAACCTTTCTTATCGCCTCCTCGGGAGACATGATGATTGATGGGGGATATGGCTCCATGGAAATTCGGTGATTCTGACAAAAGCTGCAACTCAAATTGCATCCTTTGCTACCATAAGACAATATCGTTGTTCCCGGCATAAAATGATACAGTGGTTTTTTTTCAATAGGATCGAGTCCTATTGAAGTTATAACACCATAATTCAAAGTGTATAATTCTCCGTCAACATTCTTTCGCTCCCTGCATTTACCGGTCTTGCCATCAGCGATCAGACATAGATGAGGACATAATTGACACCTGATTTTGTCTTTCTCTTGCTCCCAATAAAGTGCTACTTTCATCTTCCCTCCTAGTGGTGTCGAATGACTCTGAATCTCTCCATCTCATACGTTTCCCATGGATTGATGCCAGCTTTTCTCAAAACAATTCTCATCTGCTCATCCACCGTATCCACTCCTTCGAGATTAGGCAGCAACAAACCCTTTTTATGCCCTTTGCTGACAATTATCCCATATTCTTGTGGATTCAACTTGTCCTTTGTTTTAATCTTTTCAGGTTTCATCAAAATATCAACTGAATAAACCAGCTGGTCAAGCTCATCTTCATCTATTGGTTTGAATCTTGGATCGTAGATTCCAGCACTGATTGCATTGGTAATGATTTCTTCTGCAATACTTTTTTTTGTGGGCTCTATGGTTCCGATACATCCCCTGAGTTCGCCATTTTTCTTAATGGATACAAAAACCCCTGCTTTTTCTGTCAGCAAGACCTTATCCTGAACATTATCATCTGAAGTGATTCTTTTTTTACGTGATACGTAAGTCTCAAGTGTCTTTCTTGCCAATCTGACATATTCATCTTCCTTCTCTCTGATTTCAGCTTTAATCGCACTGTTTTTCCTGTCTATTTCCTGTAGGATATTCCTATCATTTTGTTTACCCGTTACAGTGAGTTCTGCACAGCCATAACCCACACCAAACGGCCCCTCGTAAGAGAAAACCCTGTTTTTTGTCCCCAGTCCATCAAGAGTTCCCATCATTATTTGAATCGATCTCAAGCCGCACTCCCCTGCTTTCTCTGAGAGTTTACCGTCCAATGTCATAATGTCAGTGCGGCTGTCTTCTTTTAAAAATTTGATGATCATCTGATCAAATATGGCTCCAAATTCTGAAAACCCCGACGGCGCATTTCTGGTTAATTTATGAGATAAATCTCCACTGGCAATGACAACAACTTGACGGTTGAGTTTATTAGATATCTTTTGAATCACTTGACCAAAACCATACAGATCCATGTTTGACAACAATCCATAGGTAATGTGAACCAGATCAAAGCTCCTATAATACTTTGTTACAAAATACAACGGCACCAACACTCCGTGGTCTAGTCTTGAATTAAGCTTATATTCCTTTTTCAAATTATGGTCTACCAACACCGCTGGGATGTTATTATCTGTTGCTTCTTCAATTAGAGCATCTGCAAATTCTCTGTCATTGATATATTCCTGATTGATATTGCTATGTCCAAAGGAACCGAAATCACCAATCAGAAGCTTGTCATAATTGATTGAGATAGCATCTCTGAATAGATTCCCATGGGGAGTTATAACAATTATTGTGTCCGGTCTGTATTCTGCTATCAGTGTGCCTATTCTATCCATAGAATCAATGGTATCTTGTATTTTCTTTTCTTCTCCTTTTCCGATGTCCGGAATGATCAGCGGTGGATGGGGCATCAGAAAACAACTGATTATACTCATTTTACACCTCCAGTATTGAATACATTTATTATATCATTTTGCCTGTATAAAAAAAAGACAGCGCATTGCTGTCTATTAGCTATGGATTTTCCCTATACCCTCAGGTTCTTTTTTATCTCAAAAATAAATTCTTTAGTTGTAACCCATGTTTTATTCTCGCATGTTGACATTTCGAATAAATCCTT
>LGGM01000142.1 GCA_001509345.1 Clostridiales bacterium 38_11 | reverse complement strand
ATGGATAAGGACGTAGTACCTGAATGGGCGGCCAATGAAGTGGCATGGCTGGAAGCAAAAGGTGCTTTTGCAGAGATAGCAGTTGAGAGCTTTGAGCCGTTTAAAGTTGTCAATCGTGCAGAAGCGGCTGTCATAGTCTATAATACATTATTCAAATAAAAAACATTTTTGGGAAGCAATGTAGCAATACAAATGAGTGATGGCAATAGCTTTCACTCATTTTATCAATAAGGGGAGGGTATTATGAATATCAGTAAACAAAAATTAGTTATCTTTATACTAATAATTGCTATGATTTTTTCAAACGGATTTCATTTCGCTGTTGATGCAAATGCGACAACGGTCGAATTGCTGATAACAGGGACAGGTGTTTATCAGGAAGTCAGTATTTCAACCTTGGGCTGGGCGAATTATACCTTAAGAGAAAGGACATATTCAACCAACAACAGTTTAAATTTTCACAAAATCATAAAAGCAAAAGGATATGATTTGTTTGAATTGATCGGGGAAAACAACCTGAAGACAGATATTGATTATATGGTCAAATTTACTTGTGCGGATGGGTTTGAGTTTACCAAAACTATCAGTGAATTAAAAAATGCTTATTATTACGGTAATTTTATAGAACCTAGCAAGGTTCAAGTCAGTCCTATGATAGCAAAATACTCAGCGGTTTTGGCTGATTTTCCACCAAACAGTTTTTCGCCACCGGTCCAATGGACCGATAGGAGCCTGACCGAGAGTGATCTTGACAAAGATTTTCCAAAGCTTGTATTTGGACAGACAGGTATAGATGACATGAATATGTCAAAATGGGGAAAAGAGGTCGTTAAGATTACAATTGGAGACAATCTTCCAGTTGATTCAGATGGATCGGATTCCCCGTTCAAGCATATCAGTTATGAAGGTGCCCCGTACAATGTAGATGCGATAACCAGTGCTACACTGACAATAGAGGGGCCTGCAGTTGAGGGTTACAGGGCGATTTCCCTTAGACAGATTGAAGAAGATTTGACTGGACAGGAACAGATTACTGTCTATGAAGACCTCAAAGGGCAAATATTGTTGAACACTTATGAGGGAATTAACGTCAAGCATCTGATTGACAATTATGTCAAGGTTAGAGAAAATGACGGCGTTATGGTTTTTAAGAATAATTCACGCCAAACCATACTATCAATACCCATGGCAGATGCTTCAAAGTATACCATTGCTTACGGTGTGAATGATGTTCCTCTGGTTTATTTAGATTCCGATGTAGGCTACAACGCTTCAAAAAATAACAACAATGGTTGCTTTAAGCTGGTTTATGAGCAAAGCAGAGCGACGGCAAAAGCCTTTTCAAATGTTGCCTACATCTACATAGAAGAAAAGGATGCTAAAAACATTTTCGAGCATACCTACGCCCCTTATGATAATCCCAAGTATGTGGATTATGAAATCATCATTCATGGCAACAAGATGGCTGAGGAAGTCAGATATAAGGTATCTGACATTGAATCGATGACTAATATCCATGACGAGAGCGAATATAGCCTGTCAAACAGTGAGTATTTTTGGTATTACAATCGGTACAAGGGTGTGAAATTGTGGGACTTGCTTCTTAAAGCAGGATTGGATCCCAATATTGACGAGTCAACAACCGTTCAATTCATTGCAGCTGACAACTACAACTTTGCCCCTTTGACCATTAAGGAAATAAAGGACAACAGTCTATACGGCTATTACGAAAAGGATGCCACGGATTTGGGAGATGGCAATTTCAATGGAAACTTAGTCGAACCCCTTCACACAGGTATGCCAATCCTTGTTGCATATGGTTTCAATGGATATCCTTATGTCTCCAGGCCGACAGATGCGGGATTCAACCCTGGATTGGGCAATGACGGTGGTCCACTTAGAGTGATATTTGGCAAGACGAGCTACAACGACACTAACGGATCAAACCAAGTACAGTTTTTGAAAGAGATTATCATAGGCGGTGGCGACCCTGTATCAACAGGAACCAGTGGAACAGGCGAGGGAGAAACCACACATCAAGATATAGACAAGAGCACATCATGGAACCATAATTTTGGTGTTTACAAGGACTACCTAGATACCCCAATCCTAAGAGTTACCGGGTCTCAAGTCAAAGAACCTATGACCTTTACCCTTCGACAGATAGAGTCCATGATAGATTTCGGTATCAGAGATATCTATACCGGAGATGGTATTCATGAATTTGAAGGGATTGTTTTATGGGATTTGATTTCCAAGTTTGTTGGGCTTGAAGAAGAGGTAGAAACCCCAAACATTCGTGTTTTTGCTGGTCAGAATTACAATCAGATACTAAGGAGTCCCGACCAGGTCATCAACGGGGTATTGAATTCCCAGGGCAATCTTAAGAAGATTATTCTGGCTTATGCCGTTGATGGATATCCGCTTGTTCCTAATGAAGGCAGCATCGGTTACACCAACAACAATGCCTATGGGCCTCTAAGACTAATTGTGGAAGAAAGCAAATCCATGTGGGTCAAATGGGTGGATTGCATCGTTGTGGGCACAGGTGATTACGAGGCACCTGAGATGAAAGATGTGAAAGAATTGGACCTACCGGACCTTGAGGAACCAGAAGCAATAAAGGAATCGAAGATAGAAAGAATCTGGCTGACCTATCAGAACAATACCAGCAAGGAAATGTCAGAAGCCAGTGTCAGAAGCATGGCATTTGATCAGGATGGCAATCTATGGATTGGCACCAATAATGGCGGACTGTCCGTCAGAACACCTGACGGCAAATGGTCACATATCAAGGAGATTGAAACTGAAAACG
>LGGM01000141.1 GCA_001509345.1 Clostridiales bacterium 38_11 | reverse complement strand
TGGTGCAAAATACTCGTTCAATAGTGGAAAATGGATTGGTAAGGGAGGTAATGGAAATGTGTATGAAACTTATGGTCACGAACCTCATCTGGCCAATAAGGCCGTTGTAAAAGTACTGAAAGAAGGAAAATGGAGTACAGAAGAACGAAGAAAGCGATATGAGCGCTTTTATAGAGAAATCCATGAAGTATTAGTACTACAAAAAGAAGTAAAGGGAGTTGTACCCATATTAGATCATTTTTGTCCTGAGCACATGAATATAGATAGCACACAAGACGCATGGTTTTTAATGCCAATGGCAAAGACGTATAAACAGTATCTCAGAAGGAAAAAATCAGGTATAAGTGATAAAATCGATTATATCATTGCTTTGGGGAAGATTATCAAGGATCTTCATGATAGAGGATATTTTCATAGGGATATAAAGATTGGGAATGTCCTCTTTATTGATGGAGAAATAAAGCTTTCTGATTATGGACTTATTTGGAATATTGATTATGAAAGTGTTACAGGAGCTGGTGATAGAATGGGACCAAATTTCATAGGTCCACCAGAGCTCGAAAATAGAGATCTAAGTATAACGGATTTTGGTCCGACGGATGTCTACCTTTTTGCAAAAGTGGCATGGGCAATTATTACTGATGATTTGTTTGTATTTAGAGGTTCATATGATAGGTCAAGAAAAGAGATATATTTGAAAGCAGCAGATTATAGAGTACCGACCTTTGAACCTATGCACCAGCTCATGGAGAAAGCAACAGAGTCTGAAATGAAAAAAAGAATTTCGATTAATGAGTGTATCAAACTTCTTGGGATACAAAAGGCATTAATTGAAGAGAAAAATCATAAAGAACTGTCTATGTTCAGATATTGCGAATGTGAACGAGAAATCGAAAAACAGTTACAGGCAGATCGCAGGATATATCAGGATCCTCTTAAGATAAAACAAATAATTACAAGGCTGATTCAAACATCAAAAATGGTGATTGATGGAACAGACGAGGTATTAAATGTTAACGAAGTCGAAGATTACAGACAATCAGATATGATGATTATTAGGTTGGCACCAATAGAGCAAATGAAAAAAGAATACCTTCTTTCTGTAGAGCATATAGTACATGATATTGGTCTTGGAGAGTTTGAACTTCACGTCCAATCAATCGATAGTGCTAAAATACCGACAGGGTATGTACCTTATCGTGAAAGTCGGCAGTTTATGGTAATTGAAGCTGAGCGAATAGTATTTAATGATCCTATTGTTATCAGACTCACAAGTGGTAAATAGATATAGAACTATGAGAGAAGGTCTAGTCTATACCAAGACATTAATCACCTTCAGAAAATTTGTTATGTAGGAAGTTGCTATAATTATTGCACAAGCTATCATTGCAACTATTACTGGCAAATAGATATAAAAAAAGATGGCAAAGATACCGATTCCAAATTATGCCTATGATTAACATCCACTTATGAGTTGCATGGAATATATTTGAAAAACAACATATAACAGAGGTTGGAGCTTTAGAAGGCTCTAGCCTCTTTTTTTATGTCTTGAAACCCAACCTATGCCTTCCATTCCATTGCAGCTACAATAAAAACCCCTATATATAACCGAAATCCTATATATTTCCAAGGGGCACTATGATATAAATTGATTCGCAAAATAAATCCTAACGAGCCCGCCCCCTCTTATATATACCAACTTAATACTGATGAAATAAGAAGTCCTTATCTATCCATGCGTAGGTAGGGGCTTTTTATATATAAAAAAATGGAAGGAGTAGATCTTATGTCTCAAAAAGAACACAACAGAAGAAAGGTAGCATCCTTTGTACTGAAAAGGGCCTGGAGACTCTTTAAGAAGCAAGGGGCTAAGTACATGTACACATTTAGCGCGTGCTTGAAACTGGCCTGGAGGATAGTCAGAGGCTATGCGCAGCTAAGCTTCAGCAAGGTGAGGGGAGTCAGCTTTAAAAACAGCGATAGCACAAGCAGGCAATCAATCATAAATTCGTTGCTAAAGTACTCTCTGGAAGAAATATGCCTGTATTTTGAAAGGGAGCCTGACAATCCATTTGATCCCAATGCCATCAAGGTAATGGCCATGGTGGCAGGTAAAGGCTCGGCTCAATTAGGCTATGTGGCCAAAGAGCTGGCTGAGAATCTTGCGGTTGAAATGGACTCAGATAGAGAGGTGGTGGTGATATTGGAAGAGATAACAGGAATATCCTCAAAGATGCGAGGAGTCAACTACAGTTTCAGCCTTGTATAAAAAAAAGACCACATACGTGGCCTAAATCCAATTTAATTATAAACCATGTATGTGAAATATTCAAGCAATTTATTGAGCTGCCTGTATGGAGGTAGTTCTCTTTTTTATGCCTTGAAAACGTTGGAAAATGAACGATGTTTGAAACAGGTCATTTTCAGGCATGCCTATGTACTGCTGGGCTTTAAAAGCCTCTTAGAAGCTGTTCTGAAGGGCCTGGGAGGATCTGAGAACAAACGGTTGTATCTAAAACAAAGGAGAATGGAAAATGATAATAAACTATAAGCATATGAGAAATATAGACCTATTGAAGATGATGATCAATGAAGAGAACAACGTGGATGTGGAGAGACAGATATTGGATAGGTTCGGAGACAATATTGTGGAGATACTGATTCACTCCTCCGAGGAAGAACTCAAAGCCATAAAGGGGATAGGGCCAAAGAAAGCTGCCCAGATAATAGCCTTCAGGGAAATTGTAAGAAGGCTATATGAGGTTCCAAACTTGGAAAATCCAAAGATAACCTCTCCAAAGGATGTGTTCGACTTGGTGAAGGCGAATCTTA
>LGGM01000005.1 GCA_001509345.1 Clostridiales bacterium 38_11 | reverse complement strand
GACGGTTCCTTTTGTTTTTTGGGGTCGTGTTCTATTTATTTCAGGGTTACAGGAGGCACAATGAAAGAATTATCATTGCATATTTTAGATATAGCACAAAACTCAATAAAAGCAGCTGCTACTCTCATCGAAATTGAAATCAATGAGAATACCAATAGCAATGTGTTGTCCATATCAATAAAAGATAACGGAAACGGTATGGAAGAGGAAATGCTTCAAAAGGTTACAGATCCTTTTTTTACCACTAGGATTGTACGGAATGTAGGGCTTGGTATCCCCTTGTTAAAAATAGCAGCGGAGAGATGTAATGGTTTTTTTGTGATAAAGTCCAGTATTCGTATAGGGACTGAGGTAAAAGCTGTTTTTGAGTACAATCACATTGACAGAGCACCACTTGGCAGAATGGGTGACACGATGATGGTCTTGTTGAATAATTCTGAGAAATTTGAAATTTATTACAAACATATTTATAATGGTGGTGAATTTGTTTTTGACACAGTAGAAATCAAGAACATATTGGATGATGTGGATATCACAAGCCCTGATGTTTTGCTATGGATTAAAGATTATATCAGGGAAAACATAGATGACTTAAAAAAACATATGCATTTGGAGTAAAAAATTCACAACAAGTAAAAATCTTATGATATAATATGTTGTCTATTTTATCCGATGACTAACAGTGCTAAGACTTTCACTTCTATCAGTGGGAGATAAGTTATGAACACACACACACACTAGACTATAATCAAGAGGTGATTATTTAATGAACAAAGCAGGATTGACATTTAAGGGAGGAATACACCCATTACACCATAAGGAGAATACTGAGAATAAGGCGATTGAGGTTGCTCCTGTACCAAAAGAGGTGGTGATTCCTTTAATTCAGCACATAGGGGCTATTTGTGGATCGGTTGTCAAGGTAGGGGATTACGTAAAAGTTGGGCAATTAATTGGGGAAACTAAAGCTTTTGTTTCAACGCCAGTCCATTCAAGTGTTTCCGGTACGGTCAAGAAAATAGAAAATAGACCTTCACCAGTTGGAGCAAGAGTTAACAGCGTCATCATTACGACTGATGGGGAACAGACAATCCACGAATCCGTTGTCTCAAAAGGCAAATTGGAGGATTTGTCAGCTGATGAAGTGAAGGCCATAATCAGGAATTCAGGTATTACCGGTATGGGCGGGGCAGGCTTTCCAACGCATGTTAAACTAAGTCCTCCACTAGACAAAAAAATAGATCTTCTCATTATCAATGGTGCTGAGTGCGAACCTTTCCTGACATCTGACCATAGAGTCATGCTTGAAATGCCTGACAAAATTATTAACGGTACCAGGGCTGTCATGAAGGCTCTAGAGGTGGACAAAGCGGTTATTGCTATCGAGAACAACAAACCAGATGCCATCAAAGTGATCAAGGAGGCAGTGAAGGTATTTCCAGACATTACCGTCGCTGAACTTCAGACCAAATACCCACAAGGCGGGGAAAAAAGTTTGATTTATGCAGTAACAAAAAGAGAGGTGCCTTCTGGTGGATTGCCAATGAATATTGGTGTTGTCGTGCAAAATATTGGAACAGTGGTAGCCATCAGCAATGCGATCGAAACTGGCATACCGTTGGTTGAGAGAGTTGTGACTGTCACAGGCAGTGCGGTTAGAGAGCCAAAAAACTTATTGGTCAAAATTGGAACGTCCTTTAAGGATGTTATTGAATTTTGCGGTGGCTATTCGGAAGAGCTTGGCAAACTGATTAATGGTGGACCTATGATGGGGATAGCTCAATACACAGATGAGGTTCCAATTATCAAAGGAACATCAGGAATACTGGTATTAAGTAAGCAGGATGCAGTCCGACCGGAACCCACTAACTGCATAAGATGTGCCAGATGTATAACGTATTGTCCAAGTTTTCTGCAGCCTTTAATGATAAGCAAAAACTCGCTGATGGGAAGGTTTGATGAAGCAGAAGGCTATAATGCAATGGACTGTATAGAATGTGGTATCTGTTCATTCGTTTGTCCGTCCAAAAGACCTTTAGTGGATTCCATCCGTATGGCTAAGAAGGAAATAATTACAAAGAGAAAGAAAAGTTAGGAGGTTATGGTTAATGGAAAATAGATTAATAGCAACATCATCTCCACACATCGTATCGCAAGACACAACCACAACTGTTATGCTCGATGTTGTGATAGCTTTGGTGCCAGCTTTGATAGCTAGTATATATTTTTTTGGCATCACTGCTGCTGTGACAGTTGCTCTAGCAATTGGATCAGCTGTGGGAACAGAAGCACTCATTCAAAAAATAACCAGACAAAGAGTTACAATAAATGACTTAAGCGCTGTCATTACAGGCTTACTGTTGGGATTCAACCTACCTCCTTCAACACCCTGGTGGATTCCTGTCATAGGATCTTTTGTGGCAATAGCGATAGGGAAACAAGTATTTGGAGGAATTGGCAATAATTTTATTAATCCTGCTTTAGCGGGCAGAGCGTTTTTAATGGCCTCATGGCCTGTTCAAATGACTGCATGGGTTGATCCCGGTTCAGTTGATACAGTAACTGCAGCCACTCCATTAGCACTTTTGAAAGCTTCACAGGAGAATTTACAGCCCTTGGCAGATGTGATTTTGGGAAGAATTCCAGGGACTTTGGGCGAGACATCAGCCATATTATTGTTGTTAGGTGGGGCATACCTGTTATACAGAAAAGTGATATCCTGGAGAATACCAGTGACTTATATAGGAACTGTGGCGCTGATAGCGTTTATCACTACGGACTTTAATCTGACTCTAACAGCCTATCACATTTTCGGTGGTGGTCTGATGCTGGGGGCGATATTTATGGCAACGGAATATTCATCAAGCCCAGTCACCAATAAGGGAAAGATTCTATTCGGTATTGGAGCCGGTCTCCTAACAATGATTATCAGGTTATACAGTAACTCGGCGGAAGGCGTAACCTATGCCATATTGTTTATGAATGTGGCTACCCCTCTGATTGAAAAATATACTGCCCCAAAAGTATTTGGTATTGGAGGTGTCAGAAAATGAAAAATGAAGCATTGAGACTAGGTCTCACACTATTTTTGATTACGTCTATAGCTGCTGGGATATTGGCATTTTCCAACAATCTAACGGCAGACAAGATAAAAGAAGTGGAAGAGGCTGCCAGCAAAGGCGGAGATGTCGCGGGAGAGTTGATACCAGGTGGAGCAAAGTTTGAAGCAGTAGAGAGCGATATGGTAGAAAAAATACTATCCGAAAACGAACAGTTTACAGATGCAGTGAAGATACTTGATGGCAGTGATAATCTCCTGGGTTACGGGATTCGAACATTCTCCACTTCCAAGGGCTATGGTGGAGACATGGAATTGTTTGTTGGAATAACAACAAATCATGAGATAGCTGGCCTTAAAATACTTTTATTGCAAGAAACCCCTGGGCTGGGGTCTAATGTGGAGAATGACTCATTTCAGGAACAATTTATCGGGAAAAAAGCTGATGCGATGTTTTCTGTCATAAAGACCACTCCAGAAGCAGAAAGTGAAATATCAGCTATAGCAGGCGCTACTATTTCATCCCTATCTTTTACAAGTGCAATCAATAATGCTGTTCTCGTTTACGACACTTATTTCAATGAAGAGTCATCGGGTGGTTTGATTGAGGAATCTGATGATGTAAATCTTGATGAAACAGCATTAATCCCGAGATCATCAAAACTTGAACCTGCTGAGGATGAATTGATTAGCCTGATTGCTTCAGAAAATAGTCAGTTTGTCAATCTAAAGAAAGCATATAATGATAGTAATGAATTGATAGGATATGTAATCAGGACGTGGAGTACAATAGAAGGGTTTTATGATCATATTGAGTTGAATGTCGGATTAAACCTGAATGGTGAAGTGGTTGGCATGACCGTAATAACAATCAGCGAAACTCCAGGATTGGGAACAAGTGTTGAAAATGCTGACTTCCAGGATCAGTTTATCGGGAAAGATTCGAGTGCGGAGATAAAACCAGTGGAATCGGCGACCACGGAAGATGAAATTAATACCATCACAGGAGCTACGTTATCATCTGCTTCATTTACAAGTGCTATAAACAATGCGTTGACAATCTATAGAGATTACTTACAATAAGAGGAGGGTTCAAAATGAATTATGTGAAAATATTTAGAAATGGTTTGATTGATGAAAACCCTACCTTTGTTCAATTGTTAGGGATGTGTCCTACGTTGGCAGTAACAACTTCAGCTATAAATGGCATAGGAATGGGTGTTGCAACAACCGTAGTTCTTATAGGGTCTAACTTGGCAATATCTTCTTTAAGAAAAGTTATACCAGACAAAATTAGGATACCTGCTTTTGTCGTAATAATAGCTACATTTGTTACGATTATCGATATGTTTATGAATGCATATGCCTATGATCTCTATAAGGCTTTGGGTTTGTTTATCCCATTAATCGTGGTCAATTGCCTGATTCTTGGGCGAGCTGAGGCTTATGCATCAAAGAATGCAGTACTACCATCGATGGTGGATGGTGTTGGCATGGGTTTAGGATTCACTTTGGCATTAACCTTGCTGGGATCGGTTCGTGAAATATTAGGTGCAGGAAGCATATTCGGATTCCATTTGTTTGGAGAAGCATTCAAACCAGCTTTGGTGATGATTCTTCCTCCTGGAGCTTTCATAATTCTGGGTCTGCTGATTGCAGGAATCAATGTCATATCAAGAAAGAAAACTGTCTAGGAGGGAGGAGTAGATTATGGGTTTATTTAGTATCTTTATAGGAGCGGCACTGGTTAATAATTATGTTCTTTCTAGATTCTTAGGTATATGTCCATTTCTGGGCGTATCGACAAAAGTTGCGACTTCATTGGGGATGGGGATTGCGGTTACATTTGTAATGACGCTAGCTTCCATCATAACGCATCTTGTACAGGTTGCTGTATTGGAGAATTTTGGGATTGAATACTTGCAGACAATTGCATTCATACTCATCATTGCTGCTTTGGTTCAATTTGTTGAAATGTTTTTGAAAAAATCCAGCCCTTCCCTTTATGAGGCACTTGGGGTATATCTGCCATTGATTACCACCAATTGCGCTGTACTTGGGCTTGCAATCATTAATGTAACGGAAGGATTCGGAATTATAGAAACAATCGTCAACTCTTTAGGTGCTGCAATCGGATTTACGATAGCTATCGTACTATTTGCAGGTATAAGAGAAAGATTAGAAACAGCTGATGTCCCAGAACCGTTAAAAGGATTTCCAATAGCATTGATCACAGCGGGATTAATGTCCATTGCTTTCCTAGGTTTTGCAGGACTAGCGCTGTAGGAGGTACGGTAGATGGATAGCGTATTAAAAGCAGTAGCGACACTTGGAGGATTGGGGTTGGGATTTGGTTTGATCTTGGCTTTTGCCTCTAAGGTTTTCCATGTGGAAATTGATCCGAAAATAATTGATGTAAGAAATGCATTGCCGGGTGCCAACTGTGGTGCTTGTGGTTTCCCCGGATGCGATGCTTTAGCCAAGGCAATCGTAAACGGAGAAGCAGCCATATCAGCTTGTCCTGTTGGTGGAGAATCGACTGTTGTTGAAATCAGCAAAATAATGGGTATCGAAGGCCATGCCGGTCCAAAGAGGGTAGCCAGAGTTTTGTGTAAAGGCAATTACGAAAGAACTAATAAGAAGTATGAGTATCACGGTATTATGGATTGTAAGGCTTCGGTTATGATACAAGGTGGTGATAAAGCCTGCCCATTTGGGTGCTTGGGAAATGGTTCTTGTGTTGCTATATGTCCTTTTGATGCGATTCATGTGGTTAATGGTCTTGCCATAGTCGATGAAGAAAAATGCACAGCCTGCGAGAAGTGTATCAAAGAATGCCCTAAAGGCATTATTCAATTAGTGCCATATCAAGCTAATGTAGTAGTGGACTGTTCCAATCACTTATTCGGCAAAGAGGTCAAAAAAGATTGCAAGGTTGGGTGTATTGGATGCAAAATATGTGAAAAAGCATGTGCTTTTGATGCGGTTCATGTTGTTGACAGCTTGGCAAGGATTGATTATGAAAAATGTACCAATTGCATGGTTTGTGCTGAAAAATGTCCTACTAAGTCAATCACAGCGATGATTGAGGACAGGAAAAAAGCATATATCATTTCTGAGAAGTGTATAGGATGCACCATATGTGCACAGAATTGCCCTGTTGACTGTATAGCAGGTGAAAAAGAGAAGGTTCATGTTGTTGATGATCGCAAATGTATTGGATGCAGTGTTTGTTATGAAAAATGTCCGGTTGATGCAATCGAAATGAGATAACTAACTAAGTATTGCTAAGACTCTCCCTTGATTTGGGAGAGTTTTTTATTTAAAAAATAAAAATAAATATTAAATGTTTAGTATTTATAAACATTTTGTCCGCGTTGGAATATTCAATCAAAAAAATAAAAAATAAAAGTTTTGAAAGTATTGATATCAGGTGGTTATACAATATATTCAAATAATCAATAAAATAGCAATAAAACTATTGACATTTTTTGAAAAAGTGATATATTTAGTTTTGTTAAATTTTAAAATTACTTATACTAAACTTTATGAAAAAAAGGAGAACGATATGAAAACAGAACAATTGGGAAGACATATCCTAGTCGAATACTATAATTGCAACGAGGATATTTTAAATAATCATAAATTGATAGAAGAATTGATGGTAAAAGCCGCAAAGAAAGCTAATGCAACAGTGGTTGAAAGTGTATTCCATTTGTTTAATCCCTACGGTGTCAGTGGGGCAGTTGTCATATCAGAATCTCATTTGACAATACACACATGGCCTGAATACGGATACGCATCAGTGGATCTATTCACATGTGGTGAAAAGGTGAATCCTTGGGTAGCATTTGACTTCCTTTTAGAGGGTCTTAAAGCTGAAAAAAGCGAATCAACTGAAATTGCAAGAGGTATGGTTGATAAAATCCGTCGATTTTCTAATAAGGATTTAGGCAAGATAACTTTCAAACCGGAAGAAGACATAGCTTAAGAGAGGTATATGATGGATTTATGGTTTACAGAGAATCACACAAATAATGTCAGATTTGGTGTAAAGATCAAACAACAATTACATAGTGAAAAAACGGAGTTCCAACAGATAGATGTTTTTGAAACACACGAGTTCGGTAAAATGCTGACAATAGACGGTATCATCATGGTGACAGAAAAAGATGAGTTTGTCTATCATGAGATGATTGTACATGTTCCAATGGCAACTAACCCCAATATCAAAAATGTTTTGGTGGTGGGTGGGGGAGACGGTGGAACCGTCAGAGAATTGACTCGTTATAAAACAATAGAGAAAATAGATATGGTTGAGATTGACAAGACTGTGGTGGATGTTTCAAAACAATTCATTCAACAAACAGCCTGCATGCTTGATGATGAAAGAGTGACACTTTTTTATCAGGACGGTGTCAAATTCATGAAAAAACAACAAGATAAGTATGATTTGATTATCATTGATTCAACTGATCCAATTGGGCCTGGAGAGGGATTATTCACTGAGGATTTTTATGCTGATTGCTATAAAGCTTTGAAATCAAATGGTATCATGATCAATCAAAGTGAGAGTCCTTGCTACGACAAGGAAAGAAGAGAGCTAATAAGAGCCAATCAGAAGATCAAGAAGATATTTCCATTGGTCAAGGTTTATCAGTTTTATATGACCACTTATCCCTCAGGATATTGGCTATTTGGATTTAATTCTAAGGGAATTGATCCTATTGCCAATGATAATATTAATAATTGGGATAATTTAGACCTGAAAACAAAATACTATAATACAGACTTGCATCGGGCGTCTTTCATGCTTCCCAATTATGTTAAAGAGATGCTTGCAAACGATTAGTTCCGAAAAAATCATATCAAATTGTAATATGTTCAAGCCTTAAAATAAAATGCCTGCTCTTCATTGAACAGGCACTTTGAATACTATTATTCATTATGAACTTTTCTTTTTCTGTGTGCTTCTTCCCAAAGCACATCAGCTGTTTCAGCCCACTTATCAGCAATAGGCGAACATTTTTCTTCCAAATGTTCCGGTGGTTCTTTATCCATTGGTTGAGTTGACTGTGACTTGGTTTCATTTACCATCTCTACTATCATGCTTGGATTATCCAATATAGGGCAAGGACGCAAGTGGTTATCATTAAAAGGCTGTCTTCTCTGGTAAGCCTTAAATATAGGCGAGTGTAATGCCTCAAGCAAGCTAACATCATTAATATTAGTATCTGAGTAATGAACAAAAGCGCACGGTTCAACATCCCCATGAGCGTTGATATGAAAATAATTTCTTCCACCCGCAATGCAACCTTCAACAAATTCGCCATCATTCCAGAAATCCATTGTAAAAAGTGGTTTCGTTTTTCTAAATTCCCTAATTTTATGATACATAAATTCTCTTTCATCCGGTCTGCAGCACAAATCAGTATTAGCATCTTTGCCAATAGGCATATAGGTGAAAAGCCATGTGAAATAAACACCTTGATCAATCAGAAAATCAAAAAATTCCTCTGAGCCAATTTCTTTGTAATTATAATGGTGATAGCATAAGGATGCACCAAACATGACACCCTCTTTTTTCAAATAAGCCATACCCTTTAGTGCTTTGTCGTACGTACCGGCGCCTCTCCTGAAATCAGTGTCATGTTCAAATCCCTCAATACTGATACCTGGCGCGAAGTTGCCGACCTCAGCGATCTCTTTTGCTATCTCCTCAGTGATAAGGGTACCATTTGTAAAGCAACTGAAATAACAATCATTATGTTTTCGACATAGAGTGAGTATATCTTTTATTCTGACAAAAGGTTCTCCGCCAGAATACAGATATACATAGATCCCAAGATCTTTTCCTTCAGTTATGATACGATCTATTGTTTCAATGGGTAGTTCATCGGTTTTATCATATTCAGCAGCCCAACATCCTGTGCATTTGAGATTGCATTTTGATGTTGGATCTATTAGAATTGTCCAAGGTATAGAGACATCCATGTTTTCCATCAGTTTTTTTCTTCTGTCTATACCATAAACAACAGAATTGATCATAAAATTATTGACGAATTTCTTTTGATTATCGGACGTAGTGTGGTCAAAAAATCTGTAAATCAAATCAATCCAAGGACTCTTCTCCTTTTTCATTTCAGACTGCAATGTTTTGATTACACTTATGTCCCTGGGATTGATCACAACTTTTTCGGACGCAGAGAGAAACCTTGCCAGATTCTCCTTTGGGTTTTTATCTACGTAGCTTAACGCCTGGTTTACTGCTACCTGTGATGCAAACTGTTTTAAAGATTTCATTATACTCATCCTCCTATTGTAAGACCGTTAATTAGTTTGACAACAGACATATATGCTGATTTTGGGTTCAAGCTTCTTTTTGAGAGCTCCTGCAAAGATATAGCCTCAACCATACCCAAAATAACTACTGCTGTTGAATTGGTATCAAGGGGCGTTATTTGACCACTATCAACACCTTGTTCGAGCCAATAAGAAATCCCGTCGATGATTTCATTATAGCGCTTCACCATTTTATTTTCGATTCCCGAGTGATTATGTCTAACCATCAGCCAAAAGTCCAGAAAAGCTTGTGAGACAGATTGTCCATTGAGGCTCATAATGAGAAACTCTAGTTGGGAAGTTATTTTTTCCAAATAAGTCATGGAATTATCTTTATTAGTTTCATCATATTTGATTTGGTAGAAAGTCATTCCAAGCTCCAAAATATAGAAATAGATCTCATCTTTATTTCTGAAGTACTTGTAGAGTGTGGTTCTACCCATGTTGCAACTCGATGATAAATCTTCCAAGCTGGTATTATAGTAACCTTTCTCACTGAATACCTTCATGGCTTGGTTGGCGATCTGGAGCTTTCTCTTTTCATGATTGACAATTTTAGGCATATAATCACATCCCTGTTCAGATGTTTAACGACATCAATGTTTTTAAAGACATTAGTGTCACTTATATTTTACTACAAAATTAGTTTTAGTCAACCAAAAAATTCTAAATCTTGTAAATGCTTTATTTTAATGATAAACTATTTCAAGGTGATTACATGACAAAATATGATAAAATTCTAATATTTATTGTTCTGATAGCAAGTATCTCAGGGATTGTAGCAGTCAACAGCGCCGCATTGAATTATAATAATTTGTATGCTGAGATTTTGATTAATAATGAACTATATAAAAAGTATACACTGGGCTATGGCGTTGATGAAACAATTGTAGTGGAAAGTGAATATGGCAGAAATGTTATTCGCGTGGATAATGACCATGTATACATGCAGGAAAGTGATTGCCCGGATCAGATATGCGTCCAAATGTCTAAAATAAGCGAACCAGGTGAAATAATAGTGTGCCTTCCAAACAGATTGATTATAATGGTAACAGGTGAAAGTGGATCGATTGACACAATTACACGTTAACAGGGAGAATGAATGAACAGAAATAGAAAATATATTTTTTTGGCGCTGCTTACTTCCGGTGCTTTAATTTTAAGTTTGATAGAAGGCATGATACCCTTTCCTTTTGTAGCACCAGGTGCTAAACTTGGGTTGCCTAATATGATTACACTGGTGGTAATCGTGCTGTTTGGGTTCAAAAGCGGCATGACAGTTGCTATATTGAGAACTATTCTGTTCCTTCTGGTTGCAGGGAATGTAGCTGGATTTTTATATTCTTTATCAGGAGCGGTGCTCAGCACAATTATTATGGCTATCGCATACAGATATTTTAGTGGCTTGTTTAGTTTGATAGGGATTAGTCTGTTTGGGGCTATGGCTCACAATACAGCACAAGTAATGACCGCTGCGTTAGTGGTGCAAAATATTAGGATATTAAGCTATCTGCCAATAATGTATTTGGTGAGCCTTTTTACAGGTTGTTTTGTTGGTTACGCAACCATTTTCATCGTCAATAACCTTCAGAAGCAGTTTCAAATAATGAAATGGAGTTGACATGAGTAAAAGTGTTAATATAATAAAATGGGTTTTTATAATCGTTGCTGGATCAATCATGGGAAATATTATTGGAACTGTTTTGTCTGGATTCATACCCTTTTTAAGCTTATCCGAATCTATAGGTCTAACACCAGCCACTTTAGATCTTAGCTTTTTGACAGTGACATTTGGCTTCAATGTCAATCTGAATCTTGCTGGTATAATTGGTATTATCATTGTTGTTTTAATTTTTAGAAAGATGTGAGGAAATGATGGATAAACTACTATTAGCTTCAAAATCACCTCGAAGAATTGAAATACTTAAAAAATATCGGGACGATTTATTAACGAAATCACCTTCTGTGGTTGAAAGTGTCACTACTAAATTAAAGCCTGAGGAATTGGTGATGGCTATCGCCCTTAAAAAGGCTGTGAGCATAATCCAAAACGGTTATTATCAAAATACAATTATTTTGGCTGCAGATACAGTTGTTTACTGCGATAGAATAATCGGGAAACCTCTAGGCAGAGAAGATGCATACTATATTCTAAAGAGTTTAAGTGCAAAGACCCATAAGGTCTTTACAGGATTTGCCATATTGCACAGCAATATCAATAAAAGTTTGATAGATTTTGAAGTGACGGATGTTCTTTTTGAGGATTTGAGTGATGAGATGATAGAAAGCTATCTCAATACCAATGAATACACAGATAAGGCAGGAGCATATGGTATTCAGGGTTATGGTGAGCTACTGGTGAATAGTATCAATGGGTCATATCCCAATGTGATGGGATTGCCTATTAGCAAAATAAATAAACACCTATGGGATCTATATAGGTTTAACTTATTGAATTGACGGAGGTAACAAGTGACAGATGTAAATTACACAATCAAACAGATGCCTTTACAAGAAAGACCTAGAGAGAAGCTGATTAAATTTGGACCACAGGCATTGACTAATTCAGAGTTGATGGCAATCATTCTCAGAGTCGGAAGCAACAAAGACACGGCTATAACACTTTCTCAAAAGATACTGAACTATAAAGAAAGAGGGCTGAAAAACATCGCCAGTCCCGATGCTGAACTTTTACTTGGATTTCATGGCATCAGCCACGCAAAAGCCTCACAATTAATGGCTGCAGTAGAGCTTGGAAAAAGAGTTTCCAGAATTGATTTTGATGATAGGTTTAAAGTGACCTCTCCTCAGGATATAGCCAATTATCTGATGGAGGATATGCGCTATCTGAAAAAAGAACATTTTAAGATTGTCATTTTAGATACAAAAAACAAGATAAACGACATCTGCACCATATCTATAGGTAGCTTGAATTCATCAATAGTCCATCCAAGGGAAGTCTTTCACGAAGCAGTAAAAAAATCCGCTGCTTCTATGATTCTGGTTCATAATCATCCGAGTGGCGAAACACAACCTAGCCGAGAGGATATCAACATAACCAAAAGATTGATAGAAGCTGGAGAATTGATGGGAATTAAAGTATTGGACCATATAATTATGGGAGATGGGATTTATCTTAGCTTCAAAGAGGAAAATATTATCTAACAGGAGGAAGAAATGTCTTTTTTTGATGGAGTCTCTAAGAAAATAGGTATTGATCTTGGAACAGCAAACACGCTTGTATTTATGAAGGGCAAGGGAATACTTATCAACGAGCCATCAGTTGTTGCGTTAAAACGGGGAACGAATGAGATTATAGCAATTGGCTTGGAAGCGAAGGAAATGCTTGAAAAAACACCCATTGACATAGTGACTATCAGACCTCTTAAAGATGGTGTGATAGCGGATTTTGAAATAACAAGAATAATGCTCAAATATTTTATTAAAAAAGCGCTCAAGACATTTCAAATTGTAAAACCTATTATTGTTATCGGTATACCATCCAAAGTCACGTCTGTTGAAAAAAGGGCAGTGGAGGAGGCGGCTGTTTCAGCTGGTGCCAGGAAAGCGATACTGATAGAAGAACCGGTTGCGGCAGCGATTGGCGAAGGTATTGATATATATGAGCCAGTTGGGAATATGGTGGTAGATGTCGGTGGCGGTACAACCGATACAGCGGTTATTTCTCTGGGAGGCATTGTTACCAGCGAATCGTTGAAAATTGCTGGAGATAAGATGGATGAAGCTATACAATACTATTTCAGGTATCACTATAATATGATGATTGGTATAAAAACAGCAGAAAGGACGAAGATCACCATCGGTGATGCGATGCATGACGAAGAAGATGCAGAACCGGCTTGCATGGATGTGACAGGCAGGGATCTTGTGACAGGCCTTCCTAAAAAAATCAATGTTAAAGACTATGAGATAAGAGAGGCTATGAGTGAACCGATTGTCGCTATTATTGGATCCATCAGAAGAGTTTTGGAAATCACACCACCAGAACTGGCAGCGGATATTCTGACAAGAGGCTTGACATTGACAGGTGGCGGTGCTTTACTCAAAAGACTTGATAAGCTAATAAGCAAAGAAACAGGTGTTCCGGTGAGAATTTCCGCAGACCCACTTGACTGTGTCGTAAAGGGTACTGGTATAGTGTGTGGCGATATCCATAAGTATAATAATATGTTTTAGATAAACGGTGATTAATTTGCAGAAAACAAAAAAAATAAACAGCTTCATATTTTTATTTATCATTTTGGTTCTGGTGATTACAATAGGACTGAGCACCACACGCAACCAACCTTCTCAAATATCAGGAATGGTAGGTAGCGTGTTTTCGCCCGTGCAAAAGGTATTTTACTCTATTGGACAGACATTTACCAACTCCTTTGACTTATTGCTCAATATTTCCAGAATTCGTGAGGAGAACTTACAGCTACAAGAGAAGAACAGCATGCTTCAGGAAGAAAATATTCAGTTGAAATATATTGTCAACAATTCCGAGGCGCTTAAGAATGAATATGAGATGCTAAGCAACATTCAATATGATTATGTTAAAAGCCAGATAGTATCAAGGGATATTGGGAATTGGTTCGAAAGATTTACGATCGATAAAGGGACCAACAATGGCATTCAGGTTGATGACATTGTCATTAAGGCAGTCAAAACAGAGGATCAATTGGTTAAAGTAGGTTTGATTGGTAAGGTGGTGGACGTCGGATACAATTGGTCCAAGGTTGTAACAATTGATGATATCATTAGCAGTGTCAGTATAAAGGTACTGAGAACTAATGAAGGTGGAGTTGCAAAGGGATCGATCAATGGTATTATTGAAGCTTTCATGTTCAGTCAAACAGAGGATCTTAAAGTAGATGACGAGATAGTGACATCGGGTTTGGGTGAGATTTATTTGCCCAATATTTATATAGGAAAAGTAGCAAAGATAGAAAAAACTTCTGATCTGTTGACTGAAAAAATAACTATAATCCCTATTGTGGATTTTGAAAGACTTTATGAAGTGTTCGTTATCAAGGTGGATAGAAGATGAAAAAGTATTTTGGACTTGTCGCATTGGTACTCATCAGTTTCATAATGCAATCGACAGTTCTTCAATTTTTACAGATTTTTGGTGTTACAATCAATTTGGTTCTTGTGGTATTGGTGGTTATTTCCTTACAGACCAATGAAGTAACCGGAGCAGGATTAGGCTTTATTTTGGGGTTTCTCACTGATATCCTGTATTCACAGTTTTTTGGGGTGAACAGCTTATTGTTTTTTTGCATAGGTTATTTGGCAGGAAGAATTTCTGAAGATGTTTACAAGTTTGATTATTTTACAAATCTCTATTTTGTTCTCTTTGGAACATTGTTTTATCATATATTTTTTTATTTTATCCATTATTTTCTAAAGATTGGATCAGAAGCCATATTAATAACGTTAACGCCAATCTTAATAGAAGTTGTACTTAATCTAATTATCCTTTATCCAATATTCAGACTCGAAAAAAGCATATTTAAAAAATTGAAAATCAATTAGAAGTGGTGATATAAATAGAATCCAAGAGTCTAAAAAATAGGTATAATATTCTTTTTCTTATAGTTGTCGCATTGTTTGCTATTCTAGTATTCAGACTGGCGGTTATGACAATTGTTGATGGCGATGAATACAGAGCGGAAGCGGATGTTAAAACCATTAGGGACATTCCAATAAAAGCACCAAGAGGCAATATCTATGACAGAAATGGCGTTCTTTTGGCTGGCAATATACCCAGTTTCACAGTGCAAATCAGGAAGGATGATATTGAAATTAAAAAATTTGATGAGACTGTCTTCTTTCTTGCAAATATTCTTGACAGGAATAATGAGAGAATCATTGATGAATTTCCAATAGTTTTGAACAGAATCACATTTAAAACAGGATTAGAACAATCTGAATATTATTATATTGAAGATTTGGTAGAGGACTTGCTGATAAACAATCAGCTAGTTGAACAGATATTTGAAAGAGAGAGCAAAACCGACTCATTGATTAGTATTAAAGAAAGAATACTTTTAATTCTGCAAAATGAAGTGGAGAATATAGAAGTTTCATATGTCGATGGCCAATATAAATTCAATGACATCACACGTGAGGAAGCTCCAGAAGTATATTTGGCACAGATTATATACGATGACAGCAAATTGATTAAGAAATTGTTGGCAAATTCAGAGCTGCGCAAGCATATTTTTGATGTTTTGACATTGGGCGAATTGGATGAAGAAATACAATTCATTCCCTATTCATTTACATTTGATAATGATTATGAACAGATTAAGAAAGACCTAGTACCGGTATTGGAATCCATAACTTATGAAACCGATGCAAAGTCGGACTTTTTGAATCTGGTAAGATATTATTGTTCGGACAGCTTTTATAGGCTTGTATTTACTGATGGTGACAACAAAATCATGCCTGGCGTGATCCTTTACGATAGGATGCTGAATGATTATCCGGACTTGCCAATCGACTATAGATTTGATGAAACTCAAAATGTCATCTATTTTAATTATACTAATGATGAGGATAAAACAGTATTTATCAATCAATATGGTTATTCTGAAGATGAGTCTGCATACAACATTCTACTGGATCTGGCAATGAAGAGCAATGTGGATTTCGAAGTCATACAGCAGGATGACGTCAAGTTTTTTGCACAATCAAGATTATTGTCATTCATCAATCCGATGATATCGGTATCTGCATGGGAATATACATCGGTACTCAAAAAAAATAATTGGGTAAAGGCTAATCTAGGTAGCAATGCTACGATGGATATGTCTGCAGAAGCCGTTTTCCATAATCTTAAACAAAGTGCTGAACTGGATGATGTCAATGATTATCTTGCAAGAAAGTTTTTTGTCATTAAAGAAAGATACGACAAACAAGGTTACCTTGCATATCATCCGATTGATTTGTGCTATGGCGTATCAGAGAAAACAGTAGCTTTACTTGCTGAGAATTCAGACAAGCTAAAAGGTGTTGAAGTAGTTGTGCAACCCCTCAGATATTATCCTCAAAATGAGTCTGCAGCTCATATAATCGGATATATGGGCAAGATTTCACAGGATTTTGAGATTGCCAAATATGTAGAGACCGAAGGGTACTTACAAGATGATTTGATTGGAAAGACAGGATTAGAAGAGAGTTTTGAATTACTCTTAAGTGGAACAAAAGGTAAAGAAACACTTAAAGTGGATGTTTACGGAAACAGAATCAGCTCACTGGAGACAGCAGAACCAATACCGGGAAACAATCTATACCTGACAGTTGATATTGAGCTTCAAAAAAAGACGGAAGCTTTATTGACCTATACCATGGATAAAATAAGAGCTGGAGGCGTTTACGAGAGCAAATGGGGAGACTACAAATTTGACAGAGCATACAAAAATGCAAACTCGGGTGCCGTGGTAGCTATAGATGTTAAAACGGGTGAGTTGATTGCAATGGTCAATGATCCGTCTTATGATCCAAATCTTTTCGCTACAGGAATATCACAGGAAGATTGGATTACCCTTTCAAATGAATCGAAAGATTCTATGGCCCCAAGGCCACTGTATAATATTTCCATGTTAACAGCCATTCAACCAGGCTCGACATTTAAACTGGTTACAGCACTGGCAGCATTGGAAAAAGGTATCTCACCATATGAAAAGATATATGGTGCCGGGTATATTGAAATTGGCAATCAGACTTTTGGATGTTGGATATGGAACATGTATAAGGCGATTCATGGTTATGAAAACATGTTTGAGGCGATCAGAGATTCATGCAATTTCTACTTCTATACACTGGTGCTGGGAGAAAACAGAGCAACAAACCAAAAAATATCGACCAGAGTTGAATTGGATGATTTGCTGTCTATGGCAAAACAACTCGGACTAAATGATAAGACTGGGATTGAGATACAGATACCAAATGAATTTTCTGGTGGTGTCCCAAGTCCGGATGCTAAAATCGGTTCCATCAAGTATTTTTTGAGAGATTATTTGGACAGAAATATAGATAGATTCTACGCATTGGATAAGCATTACAACTCGGATGAGAAAGAACAGATGATCAATACAATAGTCAGTTGGGTCAGAGGAGACGAGCCGTTAACAAGAGGAGAGGTTTATGAGAATCTTAAGGATTTAGGCTTGAGACCTGACAAGGTTGATGCTAAAGGTATTCCTTTAGTTGATATGATAAAATACACTTATCTCAATCAGGCTGTGTGGAATGATGGAGACAATCTTAATATAAGTATAGGACAGGGAAGCAATGCCTATACGCCATTGCAGATGGCAAACTACATCGCTACCATAGCTAACGGTGGATATCTTAGAAACGTTAGCGTTATAAAGGAGGGCAAGACATACGATAATGCTTCAGTTGTATACGAACCGCTGAGAACTTCAGAACGCATACAAATCAGTGATTATTCCTATTTGGACATATTGACCCAGGGAATGGAAATGGTATCTGCTGACAGCAAAGTGTTCAATGATTTTCCGGTGAGAGTGGCATCAAAAACAGGAACAGCTCAAAGAGAGGGCACAAATCCAGAAACAGGGGAACTCTATGATGACTTTGCATGGTATATAGCCTATGCACCTGCAGATGATCCGCAAATAGCTGTAGCAGTTGTCATATTTCAAGGAGGTTCGGGCAGATTTCCAGCACCATTGGTCAGAGATATAATCGGAGAGTATTTAGGTCTTGAACCTGAAAAAGTTGATGAATAGAGAGGGGGAAAAAATGAGTAAATTCACACTAGTAACGTCATGTAATGGCAAACAGGGTAAAACGATTTTAGCCATTGAAATAGCCAAAATTCTTGCGATGAAACATAAAGTGCTATTTGTAGACATGTCGAAATCTACAAAATCAGCTGCCTCTTATTTAGGTAATGACGAAAACATCATCTATGATTTTGTCGATTTGATGTCTGGGATGTGTTCAGGGGAGGAAGCAACCATCAAATACCAGGATGATACGTATTCATTTGATTTGATACCTGCGCCAAGGCTCAAAAATAAGACATTCAAGGACTCCAAAATGTTTGAGAAGTTTTTTATGATATTTAGTAAAAGCTATGATTATATTATTATTGATGGGATAGACCTGTATCAGGATGATGTGTACTATGATTATGACGGATTGGATAAGATTGTTTTCATAACCGAAAGCAAGACGGAAGACCTAAAAAAAATCGATTCATGTATCCAGAAGATTGGAAAAGAAAATATAGAAAACCTATTAACAGTGATCAACAAGTTTTCAAAAACGGAAATGCTTAAAGGAAGAATGTATAATCAGAAAGAACTTGAAGAAATGATGCGGATCAATATAATAGGAGATATGGGGTTCAATAGCGATTATGAATCCATAGAAGTCATGAATAACCAAACGGGCCAAATCCTTAAAGACTTCAAAGCAATTGCAGCCAAAATAGTTGAAAAATTATAGCTTTAAATGATTCATAACAAGTTTAGGACTTCATTCAGGCGGAGTCCTATTGTTGTTGCAATATTAAGAATTAATTAAGTTGCTTCCAATATAATGGACGTAGGTTCAAATTGGAGGTATATATGAAAAACAAGAAAACAAAAAAGAGAGTGGTGATCTTCACAGTCATTGTTATAATAGTGCTAATTACTATCTTTGTTTATAACCGATTTAATGCAATGAGAAATCTCAGCGCAATATCTGATGTGACTCAACAGGAATATATTGTTGATTACGGGAGTATCAAAAAAACAATAACAGGAAGCGGTAGCATCCAACCAAGTGATACCAGATTGGTATCCGCTGATAAAACCGGTGTTATTGATCAGTTGTTTGCTGATATTGGACAATTAGTCAGTAAAGACGATGTTTTAGCCATGTATGAGATAGATAAGGATGAGAATGCTGAAAGAGTCAATACTGAAAACGCCAGATTCAACCTGCAAAAGGCTATCAAAACATTGAATGATCTGAATGAGATTCTAAGCGAGATGAGTGTAGTCGCTGAAAACAGCGGTATCATAAGATTGAATGTTGACGAGGGAGATTTAGTGCCAGCTAATGCGGTTCTTGGTGAAATCTCTGAAGTCGGCATAATCAAGCTTCAGTCCTATTTCACAAAAGACCAGATAGAAAAAATCAATATAGGGGACGAAGTTGAGGTATTCCTTCAGGACTATCTTTTAACATTATCAGGCAAAGTAACCAGTGTTGACAGGGCACCAGTTGCCATGGGCAGTGGATCCCTAGGTTATATGGTCCAAGTAGAAATCAGCTATGATGGTGCGCTGCAAGCTGGAACAAGTGCCAAATTGACTGTTATCAATAAATCTGGCCGATTTGCCTCTCCCTTCGTAGGGGAGTCTTTGAAAAACCAGACTGTCACTTTGAATGCACCATATACATCAACAGTGAAACAGCTTATGGTTGAGAACGGATCATATGTTAATGAGGGAGATTTGATAACTATATTGGAAAGTGAAGAACTGACCTATAACATAAGGCAGCAGGAGATAATTATAGAGCAGAGAAGGCTCGATGTAAATGAACTTGGTGAAGAGGATACCATTATCTCATCGCCTATCGATGGAACTATCTTGGATATTATGGTTAATGAAAAATCATATGTTGATAGGGGAACACAGCTACTTAAAATCGCTGATCTTGAAAAAATGGAAGTGAGAATCAATATAGATGAACTTGACATACTTAGCATCGAAAAAAACCAAAAGGTCACCATTACATCGGATGTGTTTGAAGGCACTGTCTTTGAAGGCTTTGTCAGGAACATATCATTGAGCGGGGTAAGTCAAGGAGGAGTAACAACATTTGAAGTGGTCATTGGTATGGCTGATCGAAAAAATCTAATGTCCGGTATGAATGTAGATGTTGAAATTCTGGTTGCGGAGAAAGAGAATGCATTAATGATACCAATCAGCTCAGTATCAAAAATTGCTGGAAAATATGTTGTCATGATGATAGGTGACGATGAGCCATATCCTGTAACCATAAAGGCAGGAATCATAACAGATAGTTTTGTGGAAGTCCTGTCAGGATTGCAAGAAGGGGACATGATCATCAATGTTGTTGCTTCAGACGTATTGCAAGACAATGGCGAATTTTTTCCTGGTGGTCAAAGACCCGGTACTGGGGGTCCTAATTAATGATACTATTGGATAAAGTAACAAAGACATACATCATGGGAGAAATTGAACTGACTGTATTAAAAGGCATCTCAATTGATGTCCGAGAGGGCGATTTTTTTTCTATCATAGGACCCTCGGGGTCAGGCAAATCCACGCTGATGAATATACTTGGATGTCTGGATGTGCCTACATCGGGAGAATACTACCTAGATGGCCAGGAAATAAGCACCTACAGTGAAAATGATCTTGCCAAAATAAGAAATGAAAAGATTGGGTTTATTTTTCAGAAGTTCAATCTTCTACCAAAGCTGGATGCTTTTGAAAATGTTGAGTTACCTTTAATCTACAGGGGTATAAAGAGCAAAAGAAGAAAAGAAGAAACTGAAATAGCTCTGGATAGTGTCGGCTTATACGATCGGATGCATCACAAACCCAATGAATTATCCGGGGGGCAACAACAAAGGGTGGCTATAGCTAGAGCACTTGTAGGGAATCCATCAGTACTTCTCGCAGATGAACCAACGGGCAATCTTGACACAAAATCCGGAAACGAAGTGCTTGACATACTCGAAAGCCTCAATAGGAAGGGCAGAACCATTATTGTTATCACCCATGATTTTGAAGTGGCTGACAGGTCCAAAACAGAAATCACCTTAAGAGATGGCATCATTGTGAATAGGAAGGTGAAGTAGCATGAATATGAGTCTGAAAAATACCTTGAAGATGGCGATTAAATCCATACTGAGCAATAAGATGAGGACATTCCTAACTATGCTCGGAATCATTATTGGCGTATTTTCTGTTATCGTAATGGTTTCAATGGGACAAGGCGCAACAGCCAGTGTTACCCAGAGTATTGAAGGAATGGGTTCAAATCTTCTCAATATTACACTGACGGACAGGACAATCAGATTCAGTAATGATAATCTGAGTGAATTGTCAATGCTGGAAGGGGTCCATATGTTATCACCAAATATCAATTGGGTTGCACCGGTAAAATATGGTTTGAACAATGAGGCTGGGACATCAGTTGTAGGCGTAAATGAAAATTATATGGTAATAAATGGATACACAATGATGACAGGTCGATTGATTAATCCTTTAGATATCGAAAACAGAAACAAAGTAGTGTTGCTGGGTTCAGAGGTATCAGAAAGCCTGTTTGGCCAGTTTAATCCCATTGGCGAGAGCATTAGTCTTTCAGGAATAAAATATACTGTTGTTGGGGTGCTCGAGGAAAATGAAAACACCCTGTTTGGAGATAACAATAACATGGTGCTGGTTCCTTATACAACAGGAATGAGGCAATTCAGAACCAATTCAATCGCAAGTATTACCATACAAGGAACAGATGCAGCGTCTATAGACAAAACCCAAAGCAAAATCGAGACATATCTAATGACCTTGTATGGCACGGACACCTATCGAATCTTTAATCAGGAGCAACTGCTATCGACTCTGAACGAAATAACCGGAGTTTTAACACTGCTCTTGGGAGGTATAGCAGGTATCTCCTTACTGGTTGGCGGTATTGGCATAATGAATATTATGCTGGTGACTGTATCCGAAAGGACGAGGGAAATTGGTGTCAGAAAAGCAATAGGGGCAAGAAGAAGCAATATTTTATTCCAATTTCTTATAGAATCATCCGTAATCAGTGGAATAGGTGGTATAATAGGTATAATGCTGGGAATATTGGTTAACAGGATTATAAGCACTGCATTTGAGATACCGATCAGTGCTAGTATGCAGGTTATTTTGATAGCTTTTCTATTTTCTTTGTTTATTGGCGTCTTCTTTGGGATGTATCCTGCAAACAAGGCATCAAAGCTGAAACCTGTTGATGCTCTAAGGTATGAATAAGAATAACAGGGGTGTAAAGTGAAGATACTGATTGTAGAAGATGAGGTTAAATTGACACAAGCTTTGGAATTCCTCTTCAATAAGCAAAAAATCGATGTTGAGATTGCAAACGATGGAGAAGAAGGCTTGATGCTGGCTGAAAAAGATATCTACGATGTGATTGTGCTAGATATCATGTTACCTAATGTAAGCGGTTTGGAGATTATTCGGATTATCAGGGAGAAAGGAATTAAAACGCCTGTGATTATGTTGACTGCAAAAGACACTTTGGATGACAAGGTGCTGGGTCTTGATTCAGGGGCAGACGATTATCTTGTAAAACCCTTTTCCACAAAAGAACTGATAGCTAGAGTCAGAGCATTGGGGAGAAGAAAAAATACCGAGTACATAAATGAAAAATATGAATTCAATGACATTGCTTATTTGCCAAAAAACTTTGAGCTTATCATCCGTGGTATCAATATCAAGATACCCAAGAAAGAGGGAGATCTTCTTGAAATGTTGATCAGCAGGCCTGGTCAGGTATTTACTAGAGATCAGATTGTTGACCGTCTTTGGGGGCTTGAGTCTGATGTTCTCGAAAATAATATTGAGATTTATATCCACCATTTAAGAAAACGGCTGGAAGAGACCAATACCAAAATTGAAACAATCAGAGGCGTGGGATATATCCTCAAGGAGAAATAGAATGTTTAAAAAACTAAGAATTAGATTTACCTTATCTATTCTTTTGGTGATGATTATTTTTCTGTCAATATTATCGGGTGCATTATATATGGGCACAAAGACGCTGATTGATTCTTCATCCCGAAATTTACTGGAAAAATCTGCAAATGATATAATATATGGCAACAATATTGGACAAGATTATTTTGGCTTTCCTAATACAGAGGATACAACAGATTTTTTTGAGAGATTCAGACAGAGCCTGGTTTTCAACGACAGCAAGTTGAAATTGAGTTATGCTATTTATGATAAAAGTCTCAATATGGCTTATGTCAGAAATAACGGTGGTATTTCATTTGAAAAATTTGAAAAATATGTTCTCAATGCTTACAAAAACCAAGGATACAGTTTTGTAATCGATAATATTGACAATATCGATTACAGAATTTACACAAAGTTTTTCAGGAATGAGGGAACCATGGGTGTGCTTCAGCTTTACCAAGACATTTCGATGGAGTTGTTCATTCTGAATCATCTAAAAAAAATACTGATTATAACATCCTTGATGAGTGCTGTTATTTTGACGATTGTCTCATGGTTTCTGGCAGGACTGAGCATCAGTCCTGTAAAAAAAGCATGGCTAAGACAAAAGGAATTTGTTGCAGATGCATCACACGAATTAAGGACACCTCTTTCGGTTATTCAGACAAATCTGGATGCCGCTTTATGTGACCAAGAAAGAACAATTAGTGATAATGAAATGTGGCTGAACAATGCCTACACAGAAACACAGTTGATGACAAAGCTCGTGGAAGAATTGCTGACGCTGGCGCAGATAGATGCCAACCAGATTAGAATAACCAGAGAAAAAATCAATTTTTCTGATATTTGCATGAGTGTCATTGATCGTTTCAGAGTAAAGCTGATAGAAAACAATCTAGAATTGGATACCAATATAGATGAGGATATCTTCATCATGGGGGATAGTCTGAGAGTTGCTCAGCTGATCACCATTTTCTTAGACAATGCTATCAAATATACAAACCGAAACGGGAAAATCAAAATCACACTCAAGTCCGAGAATGACTGCGCTACCTTTAGAATAACAGACAGTGGTATGGGTATGTCCCGAAGAGATACTGAGAGAATTTTTGACAGATTCTATAGGGCAGATAAAGCCCGACACAGGGAAAACGGAGGAACAGGGTTGGGTTTGAGCATAGCAAAATGGATTGCAGACAATCATAAAGGGAAAATAACAGTAGATAGTAAAATTGGACAGGGCACCACCTTTATTGTTGAATTTCCAATAAGCAAATAGAACACAACCAAAACAAAATAAAAAGATACTTTTGAGTTCGTAGAAAAATGATAGTATTAAGCAACAAATTACAAGGAGGAAATATTGAGCAGATTATTTGGAACTGATGGGGTTAGAGGAATCGCTAATAAGGAATTAACTGGAGACCTGGCGTATAAAATAGGAAGAATAGGTGGATATCATGTCACAAAAGGCAAGAAGAAGCCTAAAATAGTTATCGGAATGGATACTAGAATTTCTTGTGATATGCTAGAGGGAGCCGTCACAGCAGGAATATGCTCAGCAGGGGTAGATGTTTTGTATGCCGGGGTACTGCCCACACCTGCAATAGCTTGTCTGATCAGGGAGTTAAACGCAGATGGTGGAGTAATGATTTCAGCATCGCACAATCCCTACATCTATAATGGCATTAAGCTATTTAATTCAGATGGTTTTAAGCTTTCAGACGACCTTGAGGAGGAAATAGAAAATGTGATTTTGGGTGGAATGGATATCCATTATTATCCAACGGAAGGTGACATAGGAAGAAAAATACCTTTGGAAAATCCAATGGGAATCTACATGGATTGCATCATGAAAACTACTAAGTCTGATTTTTCTGGATTGAAAATTGCAATGGATTGTGCCAATGGGGCTGTTTACGGAGTTGCCCCGGAAGCACTAAAGGCATTAGGTGCTCAAGTGTTTGTGATTAACAACAAACCAAACGGTATCAATATTAATGTCAACTGTGGATCTACACATCCTGAAGCAGTGCAGAATCTTGTCAAAGATACAGGTGCGGATATAGGGCTATCCTTTGATGGAGATGCGGATAGACTCATAGCGGTGGATCATAATGGGAAAATAGTAGATGGCGACCATATAATGGCAATTTGCGGCAACTACATGAAAAAAATGGGTAAACTAAAAAACAATACCATAGTCGGAACTGTCATGAGCAACATGGGATTGGACATATGCCTGAAAGAAAGAGGCATTGCAATCATTAAAACCCAAGTTGGTGATAGATATGTATTGGAAGAAATGCGACAAAGTGGGTTCACGCTTGGGGGCGAGCAGTCAGGACATATCATATTCCTCGATTACAATACTACAGGGGATGGACTCTTAACAGCTGTGCAGCTGATTTCAGCTCTAGTTGAGCAGAACAAAACGCTAACTGAGTTGTCATCCATCATGTATGATTACCCACAGGTATTGGTAAATGCAAGCGTAAAGAACGAGAATAAAAAGCTATATCTTGAAGATAAAATCATCAACCAATCTATTATTGGGTTGGAGTTGGAATTTGAAGGAAAAGGAAGAGTACTGATTAGACCATCAGGTACAGAACCATTGGTTAGGGTAATGATTGAAGGAGAAAATGAATTCGAAATCAGACAGAAGGCAGTAGATCTCAGCAAACTGATAGAAAGTCGCTTGGGCTAGTTTTTATAAAATCTTGTTGACTCTTTTAACCCAGTAATCCTTTTCAGTTATACTGCAGACAGGACATTTCTTTACACCGAGCTTTTTATCTCTCACAAAAATAACCTTATTGGAACAATAAGGACACCATCTCTGTTTGCCGGATAGATGAATCTTATCCGGTATGCTGGTATCTGGCCGCTTGTTGAAATGCACAAGCTTAAAAAGAGATAACTGTTCATTCTCCATAATTCTCACCCTGATTCATTCTATAACAATGCTTCTACAATGACAAGAACATTATTCGATACTGATATAAACCTTGAAATTATGTCAGAAAAATGTATAATATAGGAAAATGGGAAAGTGATTTATTATTTCGAAAAGAGGTTTTTATGACAACGATTAAAGATGTTGCACGTATGTCTGGAGTATCTATCTCTACAGTATCCAGAGTCATCAACGATTCAAAACCGGTTAGTCCGGAAGTTCGCAAGAGGGTGCTTGAAGTAATTGAAGAGACTGGTTATAGACCCAATGAGGTCGCCAGAAGTCTTGTGACGAGACGATCATATCTGATAGGAGTTATTGTCAATGACCTGTCAAATTCGTATATAGCTGAAATGGTGAAAGGTATAGAAGAAGTGGGTAGAATGTATAATTATGATATACTTCTTTGTGGTTCCTATTATGACAGGGAGGCTCAGATGAACCATTTGTCGTTGCTAAATAGAAAGCAGGCAGAGGGCATCATATTAATAGGATATCATTTTGATGATGAGTTGATTGAAGCTGTAAAGAAGAATACCAAGCATTCGATGTATTTTACCAGAGACATCAAGAATGATACAATTGATCATATCAGTATAAACAGTTTTCTCGCATCAGCGGAGATGACCAAATATCTAATAGGGGAAGGGCATAGCAGAATTGCTTTTTTGTCTGATTTTGGCGAAAGCTCCACTCATGAGCATGATAAGATCAAAGGATATAAAGAAATGCTGAAAGAGAACAATATCAATTTTTCAAAGGTGTATGTGGCCGAGGGGAGAAGATACAATGACGGATATGCTATGGCAACGGAGGTTATCAAGGATTTAGGAAACGTTACGGCTGTCTTCTGTACCAATGATGAACTGGCTATTGGGCTGATCAATCATCTGTTTGATGATGGGTACAAGGTACCGGATGATATTTCGGTTGTTGGTTATGGAGATTACAAGGAGAGCCAACATGTCAGACCAACACTGACCACCATTTCTGAACCATTCTATGATGTCGGAGCTGTAACGGTCCGAACATTGATCAAAAAAATTGAAGGGGACAAGAGCGCCAGGACAACAATAGAACTGCCTTACTGTTTTATGGAGAGAAATAGCGTTAAAAACTTGAATTAAGATGAGATTATTCATTGCATACGGTTTTGACGATAGCACTGTCAAAAAAAATTCAGATATTCAAAATGTTCTGAAGGAAAATGCCGAAAAAGGAAGATAACCGTATGGGATGGCTTAAGAGGAGAAACAAAATTTTTGGGATTACTCCAGCCGTTCTTTATCAGAGCGTTCAGACAGGTGGCAGAAGGGTTTATCAGCCCTTGAAAACATATACTTTTTTAACAAGAGGTGACACATGTTATCGCAGGAAAGAATAGAAAGAATAAACTATCTGGCCAAAAAGGCTAAGATAGAGGAGCTTTCCGAGGAGGAAAAACAGGAGCAGAAACAGCTGAGGCAGGCATATCTGAAAAATCTCAGAGCCTCGCTTAAAAATCAGCTTGACAATATAGAAATTGTCGATTAGAGAGACGCGTAAGCGTCTCTGGTTATTTGAAGGAGAGTACGTTTCAATACAATTCTTGATACTAATAGACTACTGTTATATAATGATGTGTGCACTATGTTAACAAGAGAGACAAACTAATTAATTTGGAGGAAAAGATGGATATAAGAGTCAGATTTGCACCTAGTCCCACAGGATACGTGCATATCGGTAGTTTGAGGACCGCATTATACAATTTTCTTTTTGCCAGAAAAAACAAGGGACAATTTGTGCTGAGAATAGAGGATACAGACAGAACCAGACTGGTGGGAGGTGCTATTGAGAATTTGTTGGATTCTCTGAAATGGGCCGGCATCAACCACGATGAGGGAGTTTTTATAGAAAATAGTGAGCTAGTGCAGAAAGGTAATTTTGGTCCCTATATCCAATCTGAGAGGCTGGATATATATCAGTCGTACATACATGCACTGATCGATAAAGGATATGCATATTATTGCTTTTGTTCGAAAGAAAGGTTGGAGGAAGTCCGAGACAAGCAAAAATCGGAAGGTAAAACGCCAATGTATGACAGACATTGTCTGAATCTATCCAAGGATGAGGCTGAGATTAGAATCAAAGCTGGAGAAGAATACGTGGTAAGGTTAAAAGTGCCTGACAATGAAGAAATAAGATTTCACGATTTGGTGAGGGGTGATATAGCAATACACTCCAGTGATATTGACGACCAGGTGCTAATCAAGTCCGATGGTTACCCCACATATCATTTTGCTGTGGTTATCGATGATTATCTCATGAAGATAACCCACATAGTCAGAGGGGAAGAGTGGTTGACCTCAACACCTAAGCAGGTTGTTCTCTACAACTATTACGGTTGGAACGTTCCGGATTTTGTTCATCTTCCGACAGTTTTGAATAAGGACAAGAAAAAACTGAGCAAAAGACAAGGTGATGTTTCTGTGACTGATTTTCTAGATAAAGGTTATCTGCCGGAGGCATTGGTTAATTATTTGGCTTTGGTAGGATGGAGTCCAAAGGATAACCAAGAGCTGTTTACAATGGATGAACTGATACAAGAGTTTTCTTTTGACAGGATCTCTAACACCGGTGGAGTATTTGATGTAGACAAACTAAACTGGATTAACAGCCAATACATCAGAAAAGCGGACAACGAGGAACTCTTTGAATTGGCAATTCACCATATCATAGCAGCGGGTAGAGATACGGAAGAAAACATACGCCGAGAAAAAGACCGCTACCTTAAGATTATCGATTTAGTGAAAGAAAAGTTGGATCACATGTCACAAATCAATAACCATCTGGATGTATTCTTCGGAGATGAGGTCTCATTCGAAAACGAAGAGGTCATCGATACACTTCAGCAGGAGCATGTGACAAGACTCTTAAACGCATTCATGGTGAAACTCAAAGAAACAGAGGCCGTGGATGAGGAGTTCTCAGCAAATATATTCAATGTTCTAAAAAACGAGACGGGAGCCAAAGGAAAAGGCTTGTTCATGCCTATCAGGGCAGCTGTGACAGGACAGCTTCATGGACCGGACATGGGTAAAACATTTATCATATTGGGCAAATCATTGCTGATCAGGAGAATCGAGTTTGTCTTAGATGCCCTGAACGATTAGGAAGGTGAATATTTTTTGAGATTGTATAATACATTAACCAGACAAAAAGAAGAATTCATACCTATTGCATCCAAAAAGGTGAAGATGTATGTCTGCGGACCTACAGTCTATAATTATATCCACGTCGGGAACGCAAGACCAGCTGTTATTTTTGATACTTTGAGACGGTACTTCAAATACAAGGGCTTTAAGGTGACTTATGTCGTTAATTTTACAGATATTGATGACAAGCTTATCAACAAAGCTTTAGAGGAAAATACAACTGTCAAAGAACTGGCAGAAAAATATATACGCGAATATCTGATTGATGTGAGAGGGCTAAATATATTGGTGGATGAAACCATCAATCCAAGAGCTACCGAGCATATCGGCGGGATTATCAAGTTCATAAAAAGCTTGGAAGAGAAGGGCTATGCGTATAATATCGAAGGAAATGTATATTTTGATACGACTAAAATCAAGGATTATGGGAAGCTGTCCAAAAAAAATCCAGATGAATTAATATCAGGTGCCAGAGCAGATGTCAACAACGAGAAGCAATCACCATCGGATTTTGTTTTATGGAAAAAAGAAAAGCCAGGAGAACCATCCTGGGGCAGTCCGTGGGGGAAGGGAAGACCAGGATGGCATATAGAGTGTTCTGTTATGATCCGGGATATTTTGGGTGATACAATTGATATTCATGCAGGTGGAGAGGACTTGCAGTTTCCTCACCATGAGAATGAGATCGCTCAGAGCGAGGCGTTGACAGGTAAACCATTTGCCAATTATTGGCTTCATAACGGCATGATCAATATAAATGATGAAAAAATGAGTAAATCACTGAACAATTTCTTTACAGTAAGGGATGTCAGCAAGGAATATAACCTGGAAATCCTAAGATTTTTCATTGTTTCAGGACACTACAGAAAACCTATCAATTATAGTCGAGAGACAATCCATCAAGCAGGAGCATCACTACAGAGATTATATAATTCAAAGATTAAGTTAACTTCACTATTGGAGAAAAATCCATCCGGAGAGATGGACAATACCGTAAAATTAAAACTATTAAATTTCAGAAGAGACTTCGAAAAAGCGATGGACGATGATATAAATACAGCCGACGCGGTTACAGCCATGTTCGAGACATCAAAATATATTAATACTTACTTTGATGAAAGCACAACCAAAGAGACAATTCAATCCACACTTGATGTCTACATGGATATGGCCAATGTTTTAGGTATCCTACACAAAGAACCGGATGATGAAATAACGGATGACGTAAAGCAAATCATTGAAAAAAGGAACGAAGCTAGAAGAAATAAGGATTTCGAATTGGCTGACGCCCTGAGAAAGCAATTGTTGGATATTGGAATTGAAATAGAAGATACGAGAGATGGCGTAAAATGGAAGAAAATAAATTGACCAAGGATCCGAGGCTGATGTCTCCACTCCAGCTGGCTTATATAGGTGATGCTGTTTTCGAACTGCTGGTGAGGTCTTATCTGATAGAAAATCATGACATGAACGTCAATGATCTCCACAGAAAGGCTATACTTTTTGTTAAAGCCGAGGCACAAGCCGAGGCATTCAGATTTCTTGAAAACGACCTTACAGAGGAAGAATTGCGAATTGTCAAAAGGGGTAGAAATGCCAAGAGTGTTACAGTACCCAAAAATGCAAAATTAACAGATTACAAATATGCTACTGGGCTCGAAGCATTATTTGGATATCTTTACATGTCCAACCAGAATCAGAGAATAGAAGAACTGTTTGAAAAAATAAAAACAGAAATAACGAGGTAAGAAATGAGAACTGTATTTGGGAAAAACCCGGTGATGGAAGCACTACGAAGCAACAAGAAAATCGAGAAAATCTATTGCCTCGAGAAAAAAAATAAATCTGGAGTAGATCAGGAACTGATTAATCTGGCAGCGAAAAAATCCATAACAGTTATTGAAGTGAATAAAAATAAATTAGACTCATTGGCAAACGACAGAAACCATCAGGGGATAGTCGCAATAGTGGAAGATTACGCCTATTGTACTCTAGATGAGGTTTTGGAAACAGCGCAAAAAAAGAATAAAAATCCTTTTCTGGTTATATTGGATGGTATAACGGATGTCCACAACTTTGGCGCAATTATTAGAAGCTGTGAATGTGCAGGTGTGGACGGTATTATCATACCAGAGAGAAGATCCGCACAGATCAACGACACTGTCGCAAAAACGTCAGCAGGTGCTCTTGAATATATGCCAATCATCAAAATTGTGAATCTCAACACCACAATCGATGGTTTGAAGAATAAAGGATTTTGGATATATGGAGCGGATATGAATGGTGACAAAGCATACTACAGCGAAAGGTACGATGGGTCCGTTGCACTGGTCATTGGAGGAGAGGGAAAAGGAATCAGCAGACTGACAAGAGAAAAATGTGATACTCTCATTGAGATACCCATGTACGGTAGGATCAATTCATTGAACGCGTCCTGCGCGGCAACTCTTTTGATTTATGAAGTCATCAGGCAAAGAGGATAGACATGCATATAGGTAAGGAATATCTTTTTGTAGATGGTTACAACATCATTAACTCCTGGGATGAGCTGCAGAAAATGGCTGAATCCAGCATTGAAGGAGCCAGACAGGAGTTGATTGACATCATGATAGAGTATCAGTCTTACAGGGATATCAATTTGATTGTGGTTTTCGATGCCTATAAAGTTAAGGGCACCACCCTTAGAAAAGAAAAATACGGAAGGTTGGAAGTTATTTTCACAAAAGAAAATGAAACAGCAGATACCTATATTGAAAGAAGATTGGATGAAATAGGCCGAATAAAAAAAGTCACCGTTGCCACATCCGACGGCATGCTCCAGCAGATGATCCTCTCAAGAGGGGGTCTAAGACTTTCTGCAAGAGAATTTTATCATCTGGTAAAAGATACAGAAATTGAGATAGAAAGAAAAAGAAAAAAGATTTCTCAAAACAGCATCAACTATAGAGGAACGCTTGACACAGGAACCCTGGATAAGCTGAGGAAATTGATTGAGGACGAGGGGCAAAAAAAGAAAAAAGATAATAACGGGCAGGCACCTTGAGAAACCATTCAGTGTGCCTTTTATATTGCCGGAAATTATGCTAAAATTTAATGGTATTTGGATATAGGACCCAATTCAAAAAAACCGATACTATAAGGGGGAAACATGAATATTCTACATACAGGGGATTGGCATCTGGGAAAGACGCTTGAGGGATTTAGCAGATTGGAAGAGCAGGAGATATTTCTTGATGATTTTGTCCGAATAGTGGAAGAGCATCATATTGATCTTGTAATTATCGCTGGTGATGTATACGACAGCTACAATCCGTCCGCGAAAGCGGAAAAAATGTTTTATGACACATTGAAGAGATTGTCAGATGACGGGAAACGCTTGACACTTGTTATAGCAGGAAATCACGACAGCCCGGACAGGCTGGTTGCAGCCGGCCCTCTTGCCAGAGACCACGGCATCATCATGATGGGGACACCCAAGACAGTCGTAGAACCAGGCGTTTACGGACAGCATCGGATTGTTGACTCAGAAGAAGGATTTATTGAAATTGAGATCAACGGCGAGAGTGTAGTCATTGTCGCTGTTGCTTTCCCTAGTGAAAAAAGACTAAATGAAGTGCTGTATACAGGGATGGAAAGCGATGAAGAAAAACTAACCTCCTATGAAGACCGGATGAAGCTATTGTTCAATAATCTGGAAAAACACTACAGAGAAGATTCAATCAATCTTCTGGTCTCCCATCTATTTGTCATGGGCAGCGTGGAAAGTGGTTCAGAGAGAAGCATACAGCTTGGAGGGAGCTATCTGATTAACAGCGCTATCCTTCCAGAAACAGCACAATACATAGCTTTAGGGCATGTCCACAAACCACAAGTGGTTCCGGGAAGTAATAAACGCGCTAGATATTCGGGATCGCCAATCCATTACAGCAAGAACGAGATTAATTTTCAGAAAAGCCTAGTCAAAATAAGACTGGCACCCATGCAAGCGCCTGATATTGAGGAGATTCCACTGAAAACATACAAACCCATAGAAGTATGGCAATGTGATAATCTTGCCTCAGCGCTGAAAAAATGCGAAGAAAACAGCAGTAGGGATTGCTGGGTTTACCTCGAAATAAAAACAGACCAGTATCTGAAGGAGAATCAGATTAAAGAATTGAAGGAGCTGAAAAAGGATATTATCAGCATCAGACCCATAACCCATGAGGAGATAGCTGGAAACAAAGAAACAAAAACCTTCAGAGAGAGAGCCTTTGAGGATCTGTTCAAAGATTTCTATATGCATCAAAGAGGTAAAGAAGCTTCACAGGAGACCATGGATATGATCATGAGTCTGGTTTACGGGGAGGATGAATATGAAGCCGATTAACCTGAAAATAAAAGGATTGAACAGCTTCGAAGAGGAGCAGGAGATAGATTTTATCGCACTCACTCGTGGTGGATTTTTTGGTATTTTTGGGCCTACAGGCAGTGGTAAATCCACCATACTGGACGGTATCATGCTTGCATTGTATGGTGACGTACCTAGAAATAGCGCTGATTTCATCAATGTCAATGGTGATAAGGCACACGTCAGCTTCGAATTCCAAATATCAGGCAATGAAAACAAGCGTTATCTGGTTCAGAGAGACTTTAAAAGAGATAAAAACAGCCTTAAACCCCGAACAGACAAATGTAAGATAATGGATATCACTTCAAACCATGTTGTCATTCTTGAGGAATCCGTCAAAGGTGTAACCGAAAAATGCACTGAGATTATAGGCCTGTCCAAAGATGACTTCACAAGGACGGTTGTCCTTCCTCAAGGTAAATTCAGCGATTTTTTAAAAATGGAAGGGAAAAACCGCAATGATATGCTCGAGAGACTGTTCAATCTGCAGGAATACGGAGATAATCTCCGTCAGAAATTAAAAGCACGATTGTACAGGGAGAATTCCATCAAGAATTCACTGGAGGGAGAGATCAAAGGACTCGGTGAGGTCAGTGAAGATATCATAGAAGCCAAGGAGAGAGAATACAACACCAAGCGAACGGTGTTGGCAACAGAACAGGAGGAGCTAAAGCTGATTATTCATCAGTTTGAAGAAAGTAAAGAAATCAATAAGATGCAGGAAGAATATGAAAAATATCTTAATGAAAATAAAAATCTCCTTAGTAATAAAGAAATGTTCAAACAAAAAAGTATAAAATTGGAACAGCATAAGAATGCCAATTCAATGGCAAATCTCATAAAGGACTTCGAAAAAATACGCAATGAAAAAGTTGACATCAATAAGAGGCTAGAAAGAATCACAGATAGAAGACAAGCCATCAAAGAAGAAAAAACCAAGAGTCAAAAGGAATTAGAACTGGCAAAGGATCAATATGAGAATATACTGCCAGGCTTAAGGATTAAAGAACAGAAAGTCATAGAAGCTCTAGAAGAGGAAAAAGAGCTTATTGAAACTGAGAAGCTATCGAAGCCTCTTAAATCAAGAGTGCTTGAATTAGAGGGGTTCCTGAAGGATGCAGATGAAACCAAACAATCCAGAGTCCATAAAGTCCAAATCATTGAAAAAGAGTTGGAGAAACTAATTATTGAGTCTGGTGCTTTAAAGGTTGATACCGTTGTTCAAGAGAAGGTCAGGACAGGTGAAAAGCTGACAGAAGACATTATGGCATTGAATGATAGCATTAGCAAGATTCAGAAGAAGTTACTTGAATTGTCAGCACAGCAAGAAGAATACAGTGGTCAAAGGAAAGAAATTGACTATGAAAAGTATAAATCGGAAGAATCACTGAAAAATCTGACTGCTCACCTTAACGAGTTGAAGGAAAACTGCCCTGGAACGCCAGAGAATTTGTCTGACATACAAGACAACCTTTATGAACTAAAGACTAAATGGATAAAGCATGAGGAGCTTGAAGAAGCAATCAAAAAAAATAAGCACAATATTCAACAGCTAAATCATAACAAGACTTCTATGGAACAGATTTTTCAGGATTTGACGCGTCAATTAGAACAGATTAATGCTGAAATCAATGAAAGTAAAAACGAAGCAGTGGTATATGAGTTAAGAATGATTTTATCTGAAGGCGAGCCTTGCCCCGTTTGCGGATCGAAAGAGCACTATCCCAGTCAAGTGAAGTCCATAGATCTAAAAAACCGTGAAAAGCTGGAAATGGAGAAAAGTGATAAGACGCAGAAACTAAAAAAAACAGAAAAGGATATAAATGAGATAATAGTAAAATTATCCATTGAAAACGAGCAAGAAATAAAATTTGCATCCGAATTAAAAAATCTTGGAAAGGATTATCTGCTTAAAAACCCTGAAAGCGAGCAAGAAAAATTCGACAAATTGAAGCAGTTGATTAATTTATTTGAAGAAGAAAGCAATCAGCTTACTCTGGATATATCTAAAACCACAAACACTATTACCAAACAAATAGGTCGTCTCGAAACAATTGACGCAAGCTTGTCAGGAATCGCTTCTCAACTGAAGGATTACAATGAGGAACTCAAAGCATTTGAGAAAAAAGTTTCTGAAAAACAAATGAAGATTGAATCATTGAAAGCAGAAACGGGGATTATTGACTTTCTAAAAGAATCACAAGCCATCAGAAAAAAAGATGAGCAAAGAGAAAGACTAGAAGCCGAGATAAATATCTTATCGGATGATGAAAAGAAAATCAAAAAAGAATTGGAAGCTTCGGACTCAGATATCAAAAGAGACACCAATGAACTGATTGAATTAAAAGCCGATTATAAAAACAAACTGCAGCTAATCGAAAAATTGACAAACAGCATTGTGAAAAAGGCGGGAACTATTGAAAATCTAGGGCACTTGAGGGATGAGACTACTCAAAAAATTATATTCATCGAGCAGAATTATAAGACACGCTCTGATAAGAATTCGAAGTGTATCGAAGACTTCGAATCTGTAAGCAACGAATTTTACAAGGTATCACAGAGTTCGGATGACATAGAAAAGAGGTTCATATCAGCAGATAAAACACTTATCGAAAAGTTAAATGAAAACAGGCTCGCATCAATAGAAGAGGCCAAAATTCTTTTGACTGATAAAGCCAACATAAAAAAATTGGAGCAGGAAATCAAGGATTATGATGACGCCGTTTCCAGAATAAAAGGTGTTCTTGAAAGCATAGAGGAGAAACTTGCAGGGAGACAAATCACCAAAGAAAAATGGCAGGAGATTCAAAATCAAAAGATGGATAAAGAGAATCTATTGAATCTTCTGAAGAAGGAGTATGCCCTGCTTGAGCAAGAGATCAATTATGCAAAAGATAAATTATCCAATATCAAAGGTTTGATGGTACAAATCAAGAAGATTGATGAGAGACTGGGGATACTGGAAGACCTTGAGAAGCTTTTTAAGGGCAAAGAATTTGTTAAATTCATTGCAACAGAAAGATTAAAATACATATCAAGAGAGGCCTCTGTCAGGCTGCTTAATATTAGCGGAGGTGTTTATGGATTGGAGACTGATGAAGAGGGCAGATTCCTTATAAAAGACAACAAGAACGGCGGCATTCTTAGGGAGTCTTCTACTTTATCAGGCGGAGAGACGTTTCTGACATCTTTAGCCCTGGCTTTGGCTCTATCAGCTGAGATACAATTGAAAGGCACAGCCCCACTTGAGCTCTTTTTTCTAGACGAAGGATTTGGGACGCTAGACGATAATCTTTTGGATGTGGTTATGACTTCACTTGAAAAGATCCATCATGACAAGCTGAAGGTAGGAATCATCTCGCATGTTGAATCTGTCAAAAACAGGGTGCCTGTAAAACTGATTGTAACTGGTGCGGTGACGGGTGAGGGGGGAAGCAAGGTTAGAATTGAGCTAAACTAGGAGTAGTAGATGATTATACAGCAGAAATTATTGGATTGGTACATGCAATATCATAGAAAACTGCCTTTCAGGGAGAGTCATGACCCTTATAGCGTTTGGATTTCTGAGATTATGCTACAACAAACCAGGATGGACACGGTTATTTCCTATTATGAGCGTTTCATGATCCGGTTCCCGACCGTTATAGAACTCGCAAATGCACAGGAAGAAGAAGTCTTTAAAATGTGGGAGGGTCTTGGATACTACTCTCGCGCAAGAAATCTGATTAAATGTGCAAGGATAATTGCTGATGATTACGATAGTGTTTTTCCTGCAGATTATGAAGAAGCATTAAAGCTACCTGGAATTGGATCCTATACCGCAGGAGCGGTGCTGAGCATAGCTTATAATCTTAAATATCCTGCTGTTGATGGTAATGTAATGCGGGTAATTTCCAGAATATTTAACATGAAAGAGGATATAGCCAATTCAAAGTCAAAAAAAATATTTGAGGATAAAATAATAACGATAACACCAGATAATCCACGTTATTTCAACCAGGCTTTGATGGAATTGGGGGCATTGATTTGCACACCAAAAAGACCAAACTGTCCTTCTTGTCCTATCAATGCTGATTGCATGGCATTCGAAATTGGCCTACAAGATTGTCTGCCAGTGAAGAGACAGAAAATAAAAATCAAAAATCTTCATCTGGCAGTTGCAATCATCAAACAAGGAGAAACAATTCTCTTCACAAAGTCAGATAAGGGATTGCTATCTGGGCTTTGGGGATTTCCGTCGGCTGAAGGAGAGAACACGGAAACTGCAAAAATAAATTTGACAGAGTTATTGAATAAGCAATTTAGTATCATAGTCAAAGATCCCGTTGTGGCTGGAAAAGAAAAGCATATTTTTACCCACAAGACTTGGCTGATGACTGTTTACAGGATTACGGACAATTCTCAATCGCGCGATAAAGCTAGCAGATTAATAAGAGAATCAGAAGAGCAGTACAATCATAAAACGCAATGGATTAGAACTGACGAAATAGAGAAACTCGCCATATCAACAGCATTCAGAAAAATTTTGAAATATCTTTAGGTAAAAATTGAGGAAGGATTAAGATGACAATCAAACTATTTGAGAAGGATGTATATAAAATAAGAAGCGAATGCAGGATTCAAAAAGTAATCCGCGAAAAAGATAGAACGTTTCTTGTTTTGGACAAAACCATTTTCTTTCCTGAAGGTGGAGGACAGCCGTCTGATAAAGGAACCATTGGCGATAGCCAGGTTATTCATGTCTCTGAAAGGGATGGTGTTATCTACCACCACGTTGACAAAGTACCGGTTGGAGAATCCCATATATGTGAATTGGATTGGGACAGACGCTTCGACCACATGCAACAGCACTGCGGAGAACATATTCTCTCAGGCGTCATTATGGAGCATTACGGATATTTGAATAAAGGATTTCATCTGGGAGAATCTTATGTCAGCATAGATATTGATGGCAATTTGACAGACGATGAACAGTTACTTAATATTGAAACTCTAGCCAATAAGGCAATCTATGAAAACAGACCTGTCATCATTGATACAGTTGACAGTGTTGAAAAAGCCATGCAATATCATGTGAGAAAAATGCCAAACCTGCAGGAGAATCTCAGGATTGTATATATAGCAGATGTGGACAGTGTCGCTTGCTGTGGGACACATCCTGCCCGCACAGGGGAGGTAGGCATCTTAAAAATACTAAAAGTGCAAAGGTATAAGAAAATGACCAGACTGTTCTTTAAATGCGGGCTTAGAGCCCTGCAGGAATTACAGAAGGAGCACCAGATCATAACAGAGCTAAGCGTGAGATATTCAGCCGATTTGTCAACGTTAATAGACAAAATCAGCCAAGAAAAGGAAAAGTATCATGATTTGAAAAACAATCACATAAAGATTCAAAGCACCTTAGCATCTTTGGAAGCAGACAACTTGATCAAGAATATAAAGGATAATAAGTTAGCCTTGTCTTTTCAGGATAAGTCGATTGAAGCAATAGGGCTAATAATAAAGGGTATACAAGAAAGAGAAAATGTGTTGATTCTTGCAAGCTCACTGCCGGATAAAAAGATTATATTAGCCAATAATGGGAAATTAGATATTGATTGCGGTCAGATTATTAGAGATAGTATTAATCGATTTAATGGCAAAGGGGGTGGCAGCAAGGTAAGAGCTCAAGCTACATTTGAGGATCTGAAAGAGTTGGAATTGTCGGTCCAACATATTAAGAGTGTACTATTTGTTGAATAGATCTGTTATTTTAGGGTATTAATTTTATTAGTTATCAAAATAATAATATTCAAAATATGATACAATAATAATCATGTTATGAAATCAAAAAAATAAATTTGATTTGTGGATACAGTAATTTGGAGAACATGTATGAATCGATTCATCAACAACTTTTATCTTGTGGTTATAGTGGTTTCTATTATCATCGCCTTAGGCATGTTTGTAGAATTCAATTATTTGGATGAAACCATAAAACAAGAGACACAAAAGATTGTAGAATTGGAAAGGGATTATAAAGCAAGCGTTATTGACAACCATCTGATCTGGAAAGGGCAGATGATTAAAGACGCTTCGACTTTTATTACAGCGAATACAAAGGATGATGCAATTTTAGACTATCTTAAAGCACTTAGGGATAGTAATCCCTCATTTCTGACTGTTTATTATGGAACAGTTAACAACCATATGATCAATGCCAGCGGGTGGACACCGCCGGCTTCATTTGACTTAAGAACAAGGCCATGGTACATCAAAGCCACAACAGAAACCAAACTGGTCTACACAGAGGCATATCTCAATGCTTCAAGTGATCAATGGATAATAACGGTTGCCCAACCGGTATACAATCAAAAATCACAGCTGCTTGGAGTGGTGGCGGGAGACATTGCTATTGACAAAATACTGGATATAGTCAATCAAACCGAAACTAAAGACAATGGATACTCGTTTCTTATTGACAGCAAAGGCAGAATACTTGCCCACCCATATTATCCTTATGAACTATCAAATGAAACAGTAACGTTAAAAGACATATCTGAAATATTGGTGCCATCCTTGATAAGAGGAGATGAGGGAATTGAAGAAACAGTTGTTGATGGACAAAGAGGATTTTTGGCGTACCGAACTATTAACAATACCGATTTCGTTCTTGGTAGTTTCATGGAAATCAAAGGGATTATGAATCAATCAAAAGAGATATTGACAATATTCTTGAT
>LGGM01000140.1 GCA_001509345.1 Clostridiales bacterium 38_11 | reverse complement strand
TCATATTCCACCTGTTCTTTAAATGATAGTTTCAGTTTTTTAGGTTTATTCATTTTATAATCCGTTACTTTTTTGACTTCCTCTTTTTCATCAATCGTTTCACCAAATTGCTGTCTTTCAAGATATTCTGAGTAGTTACCTGTGTGGACAACCAGTTTTCCGTCTCCCTCAAAAGATATGATTGTATTGCACACGCGGTCTAAGAAATACCTGTCATGCGAAATAACTATTATTATTCCGTTAAAATCATCAAAATAATCCTCTAGTATCGAAAGAGTCGTTATATCCAAATCGTTGGTAGGCTCATCCAGAAAAATAACATTTGGGGCTTCCATCAGTGATTTCAGCAGGTACAGTCTTCTTTTCTCACCACCTGAAAGTCTTCCTATATAGTTATATTGTGTAGCGCCTGAGAACAGAAATTTCTCAAGCATTTTGGATGCCGACAAGTATTCTCCATTGGCTGACTGCAGAAATTCTCCCGAATCCCGTATGTAGTCAATTACCCTCATGCTTTCATCCAGGGTTTCATTCTCCTGAGAAAAATAAGCTGTTTTTACAGTTTGTCCGATTAAAATTTCTCCACTATCCGGTTGTATTTGCCGCAATATAATTTTTAGGAAGGTCGATTTTCCTGATCCGTTTGGGCCTACCACACCAATCTTGTCTTGCTTTTTTATGATATGGCTAAAATCATCTATCAGTATTTGATTATCATAGGATTTTGATATTCCTTTTGGCTCAATAACGCTTTTGCCTAATCTGGTTGTTGCTACAGAAATTTCAAAATTCTCAACACTATCCTGGCTGATATTTAATTTCAAATCATCAAATCTGTCTATTCTGGCTTTCTGTTTGGTTGTTCTCGCTTTTGCACCTTTTCTGATCCATTCCAATTCTTTTTTATACAGTTTTTCATTTTTGATCCTAGTTGAAATTTCTATGTTCTGCCTATCCAACTTCTTTTCGACAAAATAGGTGTAATTCCCGTCATATTTATAAATATTCCCATTATCCAATTCGATAATGTGATTGGTAACCCTATCTAAGAAATACCTATCATGGGTAACCATCATCAATGAGCCCTTTCTCTCATTCAAGTACTTTTCCAGCCAATCCGTCATCTCACTATCCATATGATTGGTTGGCTCATCCAAAACAAGCAAATCGCATTCAGTGACAAGCGATGCAGCTAGAGCAATCCTTTTTTTTTGCCCACCTGACAGATTTCCAATTCTTTCGTCAAAATCAATGATTTTCAGTTTCGTCAAAATACTCTTTATTTCACTTTCATAACTCCACAGATTATTCAAGTCCATTTCATTCTGAAGTCGGGTCAGTTTTTCTAGAAGACTTTTTTCTCCCTTATCTATTTCTGATAAAGTTTTTTCAAATTCTTTTATAATCTTGACTTCCCTTGTGTCGCTTTTAAAAATCTGATCTAAGACTGTGCTTTGATCATCAAAAGATGGGTTTTGACTTAAATATTCCACCCTCATATTACTTAAAAGGTTGACTTCTCCTTCTTCATAATGATCTTGCCCGACTATGATTCTCAATAATGTCGATTTCCCAGTGCCATTAATACCCAATAGCCCTATTTTATCACCTTTATTGATGTTAAAGGAAATGTGGTCAAATAATACTTTATCGCCATATGATTTGTACAAATCTTTGATTCTTACTAAATTCAAAATATATCTCCCCTTGATTATTGAACCTTATTGGTTTTCCAAGGTCAAATAATACTCTTCAAGCGTAAGCCCGCTGTCATAAACATTTGTAGCAAGATTGACGCCCAGATACCTGACATGCCATGGTTCATAAAAATAACCGGTTACGTCCTTCATCCCCTCAGGATATCTGATAATAAATCCGAATCGATGAGCATTCTGAGAGAGCCATAACCCTTCCTTCGTTTTCCCAAAGTTATCGTCCAACTGAAGATTTACGCTCTCGGCAGTTATATCCATTGCCAGTCCTGTTTGATGCTCACTTGTGCCTGGTTGAGCGCTATACTTATCAGCGTAAGCCTGGCCATATTTGTCAACATATCCATTGTACAATGAAGCCTGAGTTGCATAGGATCTATAACCTGATCTGGCAACCAACTCAACATCATCTTCCAAAGCAACCGAAAACATTTCTGACAAAGCATCAGAAGCAACTAGTCTGAGTTGCCTTATCTCCGGATTGGGCAGACAGGTCGGAACTTCTACAGTTACCAGATCATTTGGAATATAATTGTTTGGAAGGCTTCTGTTTTTATTGATTAAAACATCATAGGAAGTGGGATTGCTGACAATACCTTTATCATCTATTGTTTGACTCAAAGGGTTAGCGACCATTAGAATAATTTCCTTTTTCATCGTTTCATAAGCAATTTCCACACGAAAAATGTCGTCTGTCAATGACTCTTCAGGTAATCTTATCATGTTGTCTTGAAAATACAGATTTTCTGATTCAGAATAAAACTCAAAGCCTGTCTCATACCATTGAGTTTGATTATTGGTGTCCAAAATTTGAACTCTGATAAATACCTCTTCACCGGCCATGACAGTACCTGATGGAACATCAATATCAACGATTTTTCGTTCAACCGTTTCGATGGTTTCTGAAGATAATTCTGTTCTATTTGCACTATCTGTAACATCAACTGTTTCACAACCGGATGATAATATTAATGCACCTAACATTATACTAATCACTAAGGTGTTGTTCCTCATTTTGCCCTCTCCTGCCTGTCATTTATTATAAATAAACTGTTTCCTTCATCAGGTTACATATTACCATATTTTATAGCTTTATTAAATAAAAAAAAAGACCTGAATTTTACTTCAGGTCTTTCCATTCAACTATTATAGACTAGTGATGTTTTCAGCTTGTGGGCCTTTGTTTCCTTTAACCACATCAA
>LGGM01000139.1 GCA_001509345.1 Clostridiales bacterium 38_11 | reverse complement strand
CATGTTATACTCATAATCTGATTTATCTTAACTTAATGATTTCAACAGCTCTCTGAAGTTGTACATCTTCTGCTATATTATCAGGTCCGTAAGCTACATCCTCAGGCAATTCGACATACACATCAGGTTCAATTCCGATACCGTGAATATTGACATCATTTGGTGTGAAGTATTCTGACACTGTTAGCTTTATACCTGATCCATCCTCAAGTGGCATGATTCTTTGCACAATCCCTTTCCCAAAAGTTTTCGTGCCAACCAGCGTACCTGATTTTGTATCTTTCACCGCTCCGGCTAAAATTTCTGAAGCACTTGCACTTCCCTCATTAATGAGTATTACCATCGGTACATCAACTTTTTTCTTGTCGGAATTATAATACTCTCTTTGGCCATCTCTTGTTTGGGTGTAAGTGATGATGGTCTCTCCCAGCAAAACATCCGCTATCTCAGTAACTGATGTAATCAATCCGCCAGGATTGTATCTCAAGTCAATAATCAAACCAACCATCGCTTGTGTTGACAACGATCTGAGTGCAACATTGAAATCTTCATCAGTCTGTTGATCAAATGTTGTAATTCTTATATAACCAATTTTATCTTCCAGCATCTCAGACTTGATCGTCTCAATTTTAATATTCTGTCTCGTGATGACAACGTCAAAGCTTGTTTCACTACCGTCTTTTTGTGTTCTGTTTATAGTTATTGTGACATCCGTTCCCGGTATGCCTTTCATAACGTTTACGGCATCAGACAATTTATCCCCCAGGTATTCAACACCGTTGACCTTGGATATAAAATCTCCCGTCCTAAGGCCAGCCTTGTCTGCAGGTGTATCTTCAATCGGTGATACCACAACTATTTTATTATCTTCCGTTACTGATACATAAACACCAATACCACTATACTCACCTTGTGTTTGTTCTATTAGAGAATTGAACTCTTCTGGAGTCAAATATTCTGAATAAGGATCTTCCAAAACATCCAACATCCCTTTTAAAGCGCCTTCAAGAATAACTGACTCATCTTTTTCATATAAAAAGTTATCTTTTACAAACCTTGAAATATATTCGTTCTTTTCATATTTTTTCTCCAGCTCTCTTAAAGCATTGTATCTGTCCATAGGGATAATAATCTTATCCTCCGTCTTGAATCCAAGGTATGTAGTACCTGCCAATGTTGCAGAGAATGTGATTAGAATTACTATTATTACTATTAATAAAGCTCTCTTTTTTGATATCATTACGTTCTCCTTGTCTAATTGCTATCCATAAAATACCTTGTAATTATATCACAAGTATCCTTTATTTAGTATTAATAAATTAATCGCTCAAGTTTTTCTTGCTTTAATCCATTTGAAATCTTATAATATTATTATTGCATCTGCTCTCATAGCTCAAATGGATAGAGCACCGGTCTTCGGAACCGGGTGTTATGGGTTCGAGTCCTATTGGGAGCACCAATATTCAGAAGTCTGGAAATCCAGGCTTCTATTTTTATAAAGTCAATGAAAGGGGACAATGATCGGATCCGAGGACTTCGTGGTGTATCTCAATGCTTTTTACTTTATCAAGCATCTGATTATTAATAAAGAAGTAGTCGATTCTCCACCCCACATTTTTTTCTCTCGCTTTAAACATGTATGACCACCATGTATACTCGATCTTGTCCGGGTAAAAATATCTGAATACATCAATAAATCCACTCTCAGAAAAGCTATCCATCCAAGCTCTTTCTTCCGGTAAAAATCCGGATATCTTATTGTTTGACTCAGGATTAGTAAGGTCTATCTCCTTATGCGCGGTATTATAGTCGCCGCATACGATAAGATGTTTACCTTGTTTTACCAGATCTATGGCATATTTCTGAAAAGTCTTATAGAAATCCATTTTAAACTGAAGTCTCTCTTCCCTTTGTTTCCCATTTGGAAAATATATGTTCATTAGGATAAATTCCTCATATTCTGCAATAATCGTTCTGCCTTCTGTGTTGAACCTTTCCTCGGGAAGTCCGGTCCAGACCTCCAATGGCTTGATTTTGGAGTATATGGCTGTTCCACTATAACCCTTTTTTTCTGCTGAATGAAAGTAAGAATGATATCCAGGTATATTGATCAGCTCATCATCCAACTGGTCCTTTTGTGCTTTAGTCTCCTGCAGGCACAATATGTCTGGCTGTTCTTGACTAATCCACTTCAGGAATCCTTTTTTTTGAATTGCTCTTATGCCATTGACATTCCAAGAATATATCTTCATTTTGCCTCCTATGTCGTTTAACTTTTTAATACAAAATATTTTATCATATCGTCAATAACATGTCAGTCGTTATTATGTCCAATGATAACAATTTTCATAATTTGACAAATCCTTAATAAGATACTATTATGTTTTTTGTAAGATTATATTTTGGAGGAAAAATGTTATATTCAAGTAAAATCAAGAAATATATATCGATTTTCATTATTATTGTGTTTGTTCTTGGTCTGATCATTCCGCTGACATCATTATAGGCAAGGTGTTAAAGCATGGAAAAAACACTCGTCTTAATAAAGCCTGATGCTGTCTCAAGCAAGCAGGTCGGTAAAATAATATCTGTATATGAGGAGAATCAATTAACTATCGAATCCATAAAAATACTGATCCCTGATGATGATATTTTGTCCAGACATTACCAGGAACATATCAATAAGGATTTCTACCCTGATTTGATTGAATTCATGAAGAGTGGCAGAATTATCGCAATGGTCTTATCATCAGAAGATGCAATAGAAAAAGTGCGCAGGATAAATGGTAAGACAAACCCGGTTGATGCTGAGATGGGTTCTATCAGAAAGACTTTTGGAACGAATGTCACAATGAATGCAGTTCACGGATCAGCTAATCCGATTGATGCAAGAAGAGAAATTGAAATTTGGTTCAATTGAAA
>LGGM01000048.1 GCA_001509345.1 Clostridiales bacterium 38_11 | reverse complement strand
ATAAGCGCTGTAGAGTCCCTGGATAACGGTCTCTAAGGTTCAGGTGGCGTTTCAAACGCCATCTGAACCAAGAACCCTAGTTGATCCTCACTGCGTGAATGATGACTCTCGCATTGTCATACCAGAAGTTGCATGTCACCAGTGTTATGATCTGATCGTCCAAACCAACATCAATATCAGTCTTGACTAAAGATCTTCTATTAATCTCATCTATGAAAGCCTGAAAATTCTCGTCATCACTGTATTTCGTGTAAAGATAATAATCTTCCTTATCCAGATTGACAACATAGGCTGAGAATATTTTCCATTCTGTCTCAAACTCCATATTATCATATTTTATGATATTATAATTCTCAAAATATCTTTTATACGAACCATCCTGTACATATAACGTCAGATCTGAGAACATAGTGCCGTCTATCATTTTATGGCCATAGATGTTGTAGTTTCTGCTTTTTCCAATTTCTTCATTTCTGAAATCCATGTAGATAGAGCCTTTGACATCCTTGTTGCCAAGATAGTTATGTGTCAGATAAAAATCATTGTCAGTAGTTTGAGTTACTGGATAATCTATTGCGGTACCAGGAATAGTAAGCCATCCGATGACATCCCCAGCTTCGGCTATGCTTGGCCTTGGTTTAGGGTCTGTCTTGTTGCTATTATTCTCTGGGTTCTCAACAGTAGTCCCTTCAGGTGCCTGCGTCTCATTTGGGACACCAGGTTCTTCGGATGTCTCTGGATCGGATTTGAAATCCGGATTGTGATTATCAGGCTGATTGATCAGATTTTCATTTGTTATGATCATTGCTCTTTCAAGATTGTATCGTTCTCTTGCTTGGTCATATATGATGTCGGATTTTTTATATTGATAGAATTGATTGATTGCTAGTCCAACAAATACAACAAACATTATCAGAAATCCAATTTTAACAATAATCGTTTTCTTCATTTTAATCACCTTTTATCTGTAGCAATCTCAATTACATTGTATAGACCTCTTCTGATTTGCGCAAGTACTTCAAGAAAAATGTTATAATTTTACGAATGCGCAATTTCCTCTTTATATATTGAACTATCAACGTATTTTTTTAATTTTATTTGACATTTTTGTATATATTGGTTATAATTGGGTATTGTTATATTGAGAAATAAATTTGTTGATTTGTAAAGCTTTTCAACGATAAAGGCAAACTTTCCGAAAGGAAAGGACGCAAAGCCAAAGGGTCTAACCGCGAAAGCGAATGACAGCCGAGCTACCGAAAGGAAAGATTTTTTATGTTTAAAAGATTATTGTCATTTACACTCATATTCATCTTAGCGTTTACAGCGATTGCTTACTCCGAAGATACGACCACTCCAGATATACCAAAAGCAGCTGTAATAAGAATGTCTCCTTATGAAATAGTACATACGGGATTATCCAAAGAGATTATAATCATTGAAGATTACGTGGCTGATGGTAGCATAGGTGTAAGCGCATCAAGTTTCGGAGATGCAAAACTGAAATTGATAATCTCTAAGGATGGGCAAAACTACACATATGATCTGACTTCTAATGGTGTTCCTGAGTTCTTCCCTCTTCAACTGGGAAATGGCGTATACAATCTGTCAATACTCGAAAACACTACAGGCTCCAGTTATAAATATGTCAGAAAAACATCAGTTGAAGCTACCATTGAAAACGAATTTAATGTTTACCTTCAGCCAATGCAGTATAATGACTGGACAGACAATGTTGAATTTATGAGTTTTGTGGATGAACTTACCATAGATGCCACTACCAATCAAGAGATAATTCAAGTTTTATATGATTATATGATCACTAACTTTGGATATGATTATAACAAGGCGACTACCGTAAAATCAGGTTATCAGCCTGACATATCACTACTTCTAAATGGAAAAATCGGTATATGTTATGATTACGCAGCCGTCTACTCAGCTGCTCTAAGATATAAAGGTATCCCAGCAAAATTAGTAAAAGGGTATACCACTTATGTCAATTCATATCATGCATGGAATGAAGTTTTAACAGATGAAGGCTGGGTTACCGTTGATCTGACGATAGATGCTTTCTTCAATACCCACAATATGACATTTAGTTTTGCAAAGGATGATACTGCCTATACCACGAAATACCAATACTGATAAAAATTAAATATCTATTACGCCTGAGCAATCAGGCTTTTTTCATTTTTACATAAGATGCAATTAGATCAACCACTAATCCATAGCTTTTAGTGCCTTCGCTTTGCCCTGTGCTTTTTAGAAAAATATCGTTATTTATCTCTCCGATGTCGGACACAACCGTCTGATAATTTTGCCAGTACTCTGCATTGGTTCTATAGACTGCTCTTAGATTCAACGAAAATAATTCTACCAGTTCAAAATACATATCCTTGTCTTCACTATAAACAGCATTGACAATGTAATTCAAGGCTGAAACATAGCCCGAGTACTCGAAATAATAATCATTACTTTCAACACTGGCCAAAAACGCTATGAAATTTGCCTCCCTTTCTCCAGCAATTCCTCGCTGATGAGATATTTCGTGCAATGCGACAAATGGGATGCTATGGTGTGGTATTTCTACATTTAAATTGGCTTCAGCGGTAAAGGGATTATAAATACCTGTGTAATTTAAGTGACTCATGACTTCAGAATAAATCATCGGTTTTGGTCTGCTGTATCTTCCTGTAGTCAGAAAAGAATGATTTTTAGCAAAATTGTCAAAGTATACCTTGCTGTACTTAAGGATTTCTTGAGTGTCTCCATGGTAGACCGGAAGTTTGTCTTCGTCAAATACCATCTGACCTTCTAACTCGTTTATTCTTTCAATTAAATAAACAGCCGTTTCATTGAGATCTTGTGTTGTCAATTTCTCAACTTCATAACCAAGGTTTTTCTCTAACGGCAATCTAAAATTGTTCAGACCCCACACTATCCAAAAAGTGAAATATAAAATTGCTGAAGTCACAACAATTTTACTAAATATATCAAATAAATAAACTAAAGAAGGTCTCTTAATAAAGCTTATCATTAAAACAATCAAACTGAGGATTCCAATTGTCAGAATAATCTCTCCTACTGAATAAGGCAGCCAACTAAATACAAAGCTAACATTTTGCGAGATAGCAGGATATAGTCTACCTGAGTAAAATGTTTCAATAAATTCATTATTATTTTTCGCCATTTTAACAGTAATATATGTTATAATGAGAATTAATATTGAAAATGATAGTCTTTTGATAATTTTTTTCATTGTAGCCTCTTTTTATAATTGAGATTTTATGTTATCATTATACTAAATAAAAGCTTTATTAATAATTAATTAAAAACACTTTAACATGTTGAACTGTAAAAAGAAACCTGTTATAGTATACTAACTGAGATTTGAGAGACAAAAAGTACAAAAATGGAGATGATATAAATGTTATGTTCGGAATGCAAAAAAAATGTTGCTGTCATATATTTAAATAAAATTGTTGAAGGTAAAATGAAAACAGAAGGGTTGTGTATTCCCTGCGCTAAAAAAAGAAATCTGGTTCCTATGGATCAGTTATTGAAACAGAGCGGTCTTAATCCTGAGGATTTTGAAAATATCAATGAACAATTAAAAGAGGCCATGGGTGATATTGATATGAGTCAGCTCAATGATATGTTAGACGGTATGAAATCTGATGGCTCAGATAACCCCTTCTCTAATTTATTAAGCGGTACTTTCTCTGGAAATCAAAAGAATAGCTCCGACAATGAAGAAGAAAAAAAAGAGGGCCAAATACCGCCAAAACGAGAAAATCATGATGATGCCGACAATGGTATTTTAGGCGGACTAAAAACAAAGCTTAAAAGACCTGTGAAAAAGCTGAAATACCTTGATACGTATGGTAGCAACCTTACTAATATGGCAAAAGATGGGGAAATCGACCGAATAATCGGTAGACAAAGAGAAATTGATCGAGTTGTTCAGATATTGAATAGAAGAGCAAAGAACAATCCAGTCCTTATTGGCGAACCCGGAGTAGGGAAAACTGCAATCGCTGAAGGTTTGGCTGTTAGAATTGCTGATAAGCAGGTTCCTGTTAAGCTTTTCGACACTGAGATATATTTATTAGACTTAACCTCCATCGTAGCCGGAACACAATTTAGAGGCCAATTTGAGTCTAGAATGAAGGCGATTATCGATGAAGCCAAGAAGAATGGCAACATTATTCTTGTCATAGATGAGTTACACAATATTATGGGTGCTGGAGAAGCAGAAGGTGGAACCATGAATGCTGCCAATATTTTGAAGCCCGCATTGGCTAAAGGTGATGTCCAGATTATTGGTGCTACTACTTTGGAAGAGTACAGAAAGCACATAGAAAAAGACAGCGCACTCGAAAGACGTTTCCAACCCGTTATCGTTGATGAACCATCGATTGAAGATAGTATAGAGATTTTAAAAGGTATTAAAGACTACTATGAAAACTATCATAAAGTTATAATAACCGATGAGATTGTTGAAACTGCAGTTAGGATGTCAGAAAGGTATATCACTGACAGATTCCTGCCTGACAAAGCCATTGACGTTCTTGACGAAGCGGGTTCCAGAGCAAATCTTAAAAATATGGGGCTAGTGGAATTGGAGTCACTCAAATCAGAATTGACTAAGGTTCGTTACGACAAGGAAATTGCCGCAGAGAATGATGAGTATGAAAAAGCAGCTGACTGTAGAGTTAAAGAACTTAGATTGGAAGGAAAGATCTCAGAGATAGAAAAAAACTATGTTGAGGTTTATTTGACAACTGAAGACATTGCATATGTTATTGAAGCATGGACAAAAATACCCGTTCATAAATTATCTGAGGTTGAGTCTGAAAAACTGCTGAATCTGGAAAGAAGACTCCACAGAAGGGTCATTGGGCAGGAGAATGCTATATCAAGTCTTGCTAAAGCCATCAGAAGAAGTCGCTCAGGTTTTAAAAAGCGAAAGAAACCTGCTTCTTTTATTTTTGTTGGTCCTACCGGAGTTGGTAAAACAGAGCTGGCAAAGACCCTTACGTTTGAGCTGTTTGAAAATGAAGAATCTATGATTAGACTGGATATGTCTGAATATATGGAGAAACACACCGTTTCAAAACTCATTGGTGCACCTCCCGGTTACGTCGGTTTTGATCAGGCAGGATTCCTAACTGAAAAAATCAGGCGAAAGCCCTATTCAGTCATTCTCTTGGATGAGATAGAAAAAGCACATCCCGATATATTTAATGTATTGCTGCAGATACTTGATGACGGAATCTTAACCGATTCAAAAGGCAGAACAGTAAATTTCGAAAATACAGTCATCATAATGACATCCAATATAGGCACCAATAACAGGGGGAATAAAATTGGGTTTGGCAACAAGGATTATGAAGCGATGGAAAATAAGATACAGGATGAAGTCAAGAATGTATTCAGACCGGAGTTTTTGAACAGAGTCGATGAAATAATTGTTTTTACCGAATTAAGCCACATTGAGCTTAGAGAAATAATCGACTTGATGATCAAAGAAGTCGCTGAAGAAGCTAGAAATAAGAGCATAGTATTGAATGTTTCAGACGAAGTAAAGGATCACATCTTGAAGGTTGGATACAGCAGCAAATATGGCGCTAGGCCTCTACGCAGAACCATACAAAGACTGATTGAGGATGAGATATCAGAATCATATCTTAAAGGATTGATAAAAGATAATATGGAAATCAGTTTTATCTTAGATAAGGACCAGGTTAAACTGGTCTATTGATAAAAACCCTGATGAGGCTTTTCTGTATTATCATAGAAGTTGCTTGAACCTATTGACCAAAAACAAAGTAAAAGCAATCTTAGATGCTAAGACTGCTTGTCGACTTGATGATTTTTTCATTGGTTATATTAGTGGAGATGAAGATTTAAATGAAATAGCAAGTTATCTGGACAAATATTCTCTACCTGATTGTTAATCTGATTTGTGTAAATATTTTTTAAGAACAAAAGCAAACCATACAACCAATATGATTCCTTTAAAAATACTTGTCAGACTAATACTCCACCAAACACCATTCAATTGTAAAAATGTTTTCGATAAGAACAAAGCTATCGGTATTCTGGCGGCATTGAAAGCTATACTGACTAATGCTGGAGGCTTCGTTCTTCCCATTCCCGCAAAAGCCCCTTGGGTGGTTATTTCGATACACATGAATAGTTGCGATACCCCCAATATTTTCAGATATGAGCTTCCCAGAGCAATTGCTTCAGTTTCTGGAATAAAAATGCTCATGATTTCCCGTGAAAATACAATCAACAATAAGCTTGTGAAAACACCAAAGATGGTCATAATTCGAATCGCAGTCAGGTAACCTGATTTGACACGATTTTTTTCACCAGCTCCGTAATTTTGTCCGACAAAAGAACTTAGCGATGAAGAAAATCCGTCTGCTGTCCGCCATGATATTGATTCGATTTGTCCTCCAACTCGCTGTATAGCAATCGCCAATGGCCCCCAGAAAGCTACAATCCTTGCCAGAGTCATTGAGAATAGAGTAAAAAATAAGCTATGTAGACTGATAGGAAAACCTATCCTGACATTTTCAATAATTTCTTTTAAAAACATCTTCTGGAATAGCTTGGTTTTTAGAAATTCAAATTTTCTTTTCCGTGTAAAGATAATATATATAACCGTAACTGCCATTTGGGCAATCAGGGTAGCAATAGCTGCTCCTCTCGCCCCCAAAGCGGGTATGACTCCCAACCCAAATATCATTATAGGGTCCAAAATAATATTGGTAGTCAATCCTACCATGTTGACTTTGAAAGGAAACTCACTGTTGCCACTGCCTATAATTACACCTGAAAACACTTCATTGACAAAAGCAAAAAATATGGCAAAAACAACTATCTGAAGATATCTTACAGCCATTTCATTTACATAGGCGTCGTCAATATTAAAAAAACCTATCAGTTTGTATCGCAAAAGATAAACCGATACGGTGTAGAGAAACCCAAGTATAATCGCGCTTTGGAGCCCTGCAGCACTATAAGTTGAGGCTGATGCCATGTCATTTTTTCCAATGCTTTGGGCTACGTTTACCTGTGCCCCGATTTTTGCCAATACGATAAAACCGAAAGCCAACCACATGTAAAAACCAGCTGTTCCAACAGCAGCTACTTGATTGCTGCCAAGTCTTCCTATCCAAATCGTGTCAACCATATTATAAGCCATTTGTATAAAGGAAGTCCCCATTACAGGTATGGCAAGTCTGAATAAAGCAGTCGTGATGTTGCCGCTTACCAGATTGTTTGCAGTTCTTGTGTTTTTTTTCATTCTACCTCATCATCATCGAAAAATATCTCTGTGGGTTACAATTGTCCTATAATCATCTTTTTCGATTATTTCGGCAAGAAGATTGCTGATTGTAACAGATCTGTGCTTGCCACCGGTACAACCAATCCCTATAACAAGTTGCGTCTTTCCTTCCTTTTGGTAATAAGGGATTAGAAATTTAAGCATATCTTCCAATTTCTGGAGAAAAGTATTGCTTTGATCAAATTTCATGACATAATCTTGCACTATCTGGTCATTTCCATTCATGTCTTTCATTTCCTCTATATAATGAGGGTTTGGCAAGAATCTGACATCAAAAACCAAATCGCAATCCATCGGTATACCGGCTTTAAAACCGAAAGAAACAATAGAGATAGTTATCTTTTTCTGTACGTGTCCCATCAAAAAAATTTCATTTATCTCTTCTTTAAGCATGGCATTAGTCAGACTTGTAGTGTCGATGATGTGGTCTGCTTTTTCTTTAACTTCCTTGAGTATTTGTCTTTCGAGTGTTATTGCATCTATCATTCTTCCGGTTGGATCAGCAGGATGTGGTCTTCTGTGCTCCTTAAACCTTTTGATCAGAGCCTCGTCCGAAGCCTCTAAGAATAGTATCTCATATCTGAGTCCCTCGCTCTTAAGAATTTCCAAGCTCGTAAAAAGATCATTGAAAAAGACACCACCTCTGATATCAACAACAATAGCCACATCGTTGATGTTTTTTGACGACTCTCGCCATAGCTTAGCAAAATCAGGCAAAAGGCTTGGTGGCAGATTATCCATGCAATAATAATCAATGTCTTCAAATGCCTTCACCGCCAAACTCTTGCCTGCGCCAGACATTCCAGTTATAATCACAAATTTCATATCACGCCTCCAAATTGACCACTCTATTAACCAACAATCCCGCTTGAATAAGCCTTTCTAAAGAATCAGAGCACTTTCCTATATTCTCATAATCATGGGAGTCAGAACCAATGATAAAATCTACACCCGACTTAGCTGCTATTATGATTTCTTCTCTTGTCAGGTGTTTGTGAGAATTGTTTATTTCTAACAATGTATGGGTTTCTGCCGCTTTTTTTGATAGTCTGCCTATATCCACAGGTATCTTGTCCCCGGGATGTGTAATGATATCTATATCGTATTTATCCATAGCCTTTATCATAGCGTCTGTATTTCGTCTAATCATGTATTTTTTGATAGGTGGAATGAATTTTGATAGAAAATTCAAAAGAAAAAACTCAACGAAGCCTCTTATTCCTTTGAAAATGACGCCATAGTGTATCCCCATCTGAATAACTTCGCAATTTTCAACAACCAGATCAGAAATATCAGTCAGGCCATCAAAGCCAATCAGATTTGCTTCAATTCCTAGTTTTATATTGATACTCTTATACTTTTCGTTAAGATTTCTAATTTCATCTTTTGCTTTGATCAGATTTTTTTCGCTGGTTCCATACAATATATGCTTAATACCATGATCTGAAATTGCTATTTCATCCAATCCCATACTAATAGCTTTTTGAACAATGACTTCAATTTCGCTTTTACAGTGTCCGTTTTTTGAATATTTAGAATGAATATGATAGTCCTTGTTTATCCTCATATGACTCCTAGAATTCTTCACCTATTATTTTCACTTCCGGTTCAAGGGTAATACCAAATTTTTGGAAAACAGTTTCTCTGACGATTCTCATCAAAGATAATACGTCATCTGCTTTCGCATTATTGTCATTGATTACAAACCCGGAATGCTTGTCGGAAACCATTGCCCCTCTATACCTTAAACCTTTCAAGCCGGAATCCTCAATCAATTTGGCTGCGAAGCCCTCGCTCGGCCTTTTAAATGTGCTGCCGGCACTGGGTTTATCTAAAGGTTGATTCGTTCTTCGTCTTTCTGCAAGGTGATTGATTCTATCATATATCTCTTTCTTGTTACCCTCTTCGAGCTCCAGTTCTGCAGACAGTATAATCAGACTATTCTTGAAAACCCGACTGTTACGATATTCAAACTCCATTTCCTCACTGGTAAAATTATAGAGTTTTCCATTATAATCCATACACCTTGCCGTTTTGAGTATGTTGACCATTTCGCCACCATAGGCTCCGGCATTCATAGCAACCGCACCACCTACGTACCCGGGGATGCCACTTGCAAATTCCATTCCCTTCAAAGAATTGTCAGCCGCTACCTTGGCTGTCGAGGACAAAAGTGTCCCCGCACCTACTCTAATCTTTTTTCCTTCAATGCTAATACCATTGAAACAGCAACCAATTTTTATAATGGCACCTCTATATCCTCTATCAGAAAACAAAAGATTGGTTCCATTGCCTATGATATAAAATGGTATTCTGTCTCCAATAATTGAAAGGGTTTGAGCAAGATCCTCTTCGTTCTTGGGCTCAACAAAAATGTCAACTACTCCACCTATTTTAAAATATGTGCTATCCTTGATTGGGTATTCTTTATATACATTCCCATCTAGACTTTGTTTTAACTCATCATATACGCTGATCATTTATAGCTCCTTGCATTTATCTAACCATTATTTTATCAGAATTGACCTGATTAATCCATCATAACAATGAATACCAAATGATTCTACAACAAAAAATACTTTTTATCAACAATTTCTCCACTTTCACTTTTTTATTTAAAATCCTTTTTTGATCAATTAACACAAAAATATTTATGCTATAATTGAATGAATAGGAAAGAATATTGTTTACTTTGGAGGTCATATGGAAAAAAAATATATTTTAGCTTTGGATCAAGGTACAACAAGCTCAAGAACAATCATATTCGACAAAAAAAGTCGTATTGTCAGCATGTCACAATTAAAATTCAAGCAGATTTATCCCCAATCTGGGTGGGTGGAGCATGATCCAATGGAAATATTGGAATCACAATTGTCCACAATCAATGAAGCGCTTTCAAAAGCTAATATTAATCCTCTTGAAATTGCTTCAATTGGCATTGCCAATCAAAGAGAAACAACTGTTGTCTGGGACAAAAATACTGGCATACCTGTTTATAATGCAATCGTCTGGCAATGCAGACGAACTGCTGATACCTGCGATTTATTGAAAGAAAAGGGGTTGGAAGAATACGTCAATGAAACAACCGGTCTGGTAATTGATGCTTATTTTTCAGGAACCAAAATCAAGTGGCTATTGGACCACATACCAAATGGCCATGCAAGAGCTGATTCCGGTGATCTTATATTTGGGACCATTGATACCTGGCTAGTATGGAATCTGACCGGTAGAGATTCACATGTGACTGATTATAGCAATGCCTCCAGGACAATGATTTTTAATATCAGTACATTAAAATGGGATGACAAATTATGTGAAGAGCTTGGCATACCTATGTTGATGCTACCTCAGGTAAAAGCATCTTCAAGTGTTTTTGGCTATACTGACATCAGTCTGTTCAAGGGCATTCAAATACCAATTTCCGGAATCGCTGGAGATCAGCAGGCAGCTCTATTCGGTCAAACCTGCTTCCAAAAAGGCGAAATAAAGAATACCTACGGTACAGGGTGCTTTATTCTGATGAACACCGGCGAACAAAAGTACCGTTCAAACAACGGATTGCTGACTACTATAGCCTGGGGTATTGATGATAAGATTTTCTACGCTCTCGAAGGTTCTATCTTTATAGCCGGCGCTGCCATTGAATGGCTTAAGGATGAGCTTCATTTAATAGAAAGTGAGTCAGAATGTGATCTTTTGGCTAGCCAGGTGCCAGATACAAATGGCGTGTATGTCGTTCCGGCTTTTTCAGGTTTGGGAGCACCGTATTGGGACATGTATGCAAGGGGCACGATTCTGGGGTTGAGTAGAGGATCCAACAAGAATCATATCGCACGAGCGACATTGGAATCAATCGCTTATCAGACAAAAGATGTAATAGAAGCCATGATAGAGGACTCCAATATTCCAATGAAGAAACTCAAGGTTGATGGAGGCGCAACCAAAAGTGATTTCTTGATGCAATTCCAGGCTGATATTTTGGATCAAGAGGTTTTACTTCCCAAAACAACTGAAACAACAGCATTAGGAGCCGCTTATCTAGCAGGGCTTTCTGTCGGCTTTTGGTCAGGACAGGATGATATAGTAAAAAACTGGGAAGTGTCAAAAGTCTACACCCCCAATCTCTCAGAAGAAATCAGAAACAAAAAATATTCTTTATGGAAAAAAGCAGTAAAAAAGTCAATGGCCTGGGAAGAGTAAACTATCTTGACATGCCTTCAGAACATGCTGTGCCAAAACAGCAGTGGTCACAGCACCAACTCCTCCCGGTACCGGTGTAATCATTGATGCTTTATTGATACAGCTTTCAAAATTGACATCGCCGGTTAGATTTCCTTCATCATCCATATTGATTCCCACATCTATGACAATAGCGCCCTCTTTAATAAATGACTCATCCACCATTTTAGCTCTGCCAACTGCTGCTATTAGAACATCCGCCATTTTGCAGATGCTTCTTAAATCCTTAGTTTTCGAATGACAGATTGTAACTGTCGCATTCTGACCAAGCAACAGCATTGATACTGGTTTTCCGACTAGCATTGATCTGCCTAAAACAACGCAGTGCTTACCCGACAAATCAATCTTATAGAATTTTAAAATCTCCACCACCGCTGAAGGCGTTGCCGGAGAAAACCCCGACTTATCTCCTTCAATTATCTTTGCGACATTATCTGGCGAAAAACAATCCACATCCTTTGCAGGCGAAATAAAGTGCTTGATTCGATCCTCATTCAGATGATCCGGTAAAGGCCTGAATATGAGAATCCCGTTGATATCTTGCTTGTTATTGATATACTCAAGGTGTGCAATCAAGCTATCTTCTGAGACATCGTCTGAAAGCTCAAAAACCTCTACCTCGATCCCACATTTTACCATTCTCGCCAATGCCCCCCGTTCATAGGATAGGTCGCTCGGGTCGTTTCCAACCCTTAGAATAGCCAATTTAGGAGAAAAGCCTTCGTTTTTTAAGCTTTCCACATTGAGCTTAACTTCTTCAGTTATTCTATCCGCTACCAGTTTCCCTCTAATAATTTCACCCATATCCACATCTCCCTGCATGTTATAATTTCAAAGACTTCTGATAAACATCATTCTTATTAAGTCTATACGTTTTCACCAGATGATTGACAGCATCTTTTTTAGTCATACCATCATCAATCAATTCTCTCAATGCTTTATCCATATCAATGGATGCCTCGGGCAATGATTCTTCACTACCCTTAACAACCAGAACAAATTCTCCCTTGATGTCCTTCGCCTCAAAAAATGTTAGTACTTCTTCCAGGTCGCCACGGACTGTCTCTTCAAATTTTTTGGTGATTTCCCTACTGACAGATACTTGCCGTTTACCAAAAGCTTTTATCATGGCTTTTAAGGTATCCGTCAGTCTGTGGGGTGATTCATAAAATATAATTGTTCTTTCTTCATCAACCAGCTTTTCTAAGGCTTTACGCTTTTCGCCCTTTTTGCTCGGTAAAAACCCTTCAAAAACAAATTTATCTGTGTCAAATCCCGACAACACAATAGCTGGAACAAAAGCGGTAGCGCCAGGTAGGACAATTATTTCAATATTGTTTTTGATAGCTTCCCGTATTATGAACTCTCCTGGATCAGATATCCCCGGCATACCAGCATCCGAAACCAGTGCACAGCTTTCTCCTGAAAGTAATTTTTCAATAATCTGTTCGCTTCGTTTTTTTTCGTTATGCTCATGGTAACTGATTAGTCTATTCTTGGTCTCATAGTGATTTAACAGTTTAATGGTATGTCTTGTGTCTTCCGCTGCAATGAAATCAACTTCTTTTAAAACCCTCAACACTCTCAGCGTAATATCTTCTAAGTTCCCAATAGGGGTAGCGCATACATAAAGCTTACCGTCCATTACTTCCTCTCCATTCCATATATTTCAAAAATTTCATCTGTATACTGTCCATCTTCTCCATGGACAAACAATGGTTTTTTAATTTTAAGCTCTGAATTACCTGCCTTGACGCCCTTCACCAATACCATATTAGGTTGTTGTCCAGCTTTCGGATGGACAAACCTGATTGTTTTTGGTTCAACTTTGTATTTTCGCATCAGACAGAATATATCTACCAGCCGATGTGGTCTATGGACCATAAAAAATGATCCGCTATGCCTAAGCAGTCCGGATGCGACTCTGACGACATCCTCTAGGCTACAGCTTATCTCATGTCTAGAAATCGCTTTATTGCTCTTGGGATTGACATTTCCACCGTTGAATTCAACGTATGGTGGATTGACAACGACCACATCTATGCTATGGAGTGGGATAATTTGGTTCAAATGATTCATATCAAGATTTATTATTTCTATGCTGTTCTCCAGATTGTTCAAACAGATTGATCTACTAGCCATATCAGCTACTTCTTTCTGTATTTCAACACCGATAATTTTTTTTGGTTCTTTCTTGCCCCATAACAACAAAGGTATGATTCCTGTACCGGTGCCCAAATCAACAACTGTGCTGTTTTTTTTGATTTCAGCAAAATCGGATAGCAATACTGCATCAATACCAAAGCAAAACCACTCTGTGTTTTGGATAATTCTCAAATCTTTTAGTTGGAGATCCTCTATTCGCTCATTCGCATTCAGGTCCATCATTACCTCCAATATCAGTCAAAGTATTGATTTTCTTTGATTCCTGATAATACTTATTCAGTTTCCTAATGTTCTCCCGCCATAAATAATAAACATAAGGCACAAAAATAAACATTAGATATGAATCACCTGACAATAATATGAAGTTGAAGATACCGTGTAGAATCATAGGACTGAACAGCGATTTTGAGTAATACTCTCTTTTTTTATTAGGATTGTCACAAAATTTCGCGAGAGACAAATA
>LGGM01000047.1 GCA_001509345.1 Clostridiales bacterium 38_11 | reverse complement strand
ACAAAAAATATTTTTTGTGCTGGTTGACTAAATATGGATATGGAAGAAACTATCCATCTATATTTAATATTTAAATAGTTGGTTAAAATAAATAAACCAATAAAACGGAGGGAAAAAATGAAAAAGAGAATATTTGTACTCTTTTTAGCGATGGCTTTAGTGTTTACTTTTGCATTAGCAGGATGTACTCAGCCAGCAGCACCGACAACAGCAGCACCAACAACAGCAGCACCAACAGAACCACCTTCTACAGAAGTAGTATTCAATTGGAATATAGGAGCAGATCCTAAAACAATAGACCCTGTTCTTAATGGCGCTTCAGATGGTGGAGATGTTATTAATCAGACCTTTGAAGGCTTGATAAGAGAGCAAAGCGGTACAATACTGCCTGGTATTGCTGAATCATGGGACATATCGGAAGATGGCCGGACAGTTACATTCCACCTGAGAGAATCGAAATGGTCTGATGGTTCAGATCTGACTGCTCATGACTTTGTCTACTCTTGGAAAAGAGGAATGGATCCTGCGACAGCATCAGAATATGCATGGATTTGGGAATATACCAATATAACAGGTGCTTTTGCAGCTGTTAATGGCGAGTCATTAGACAACGTTGGCGTTTCGGCACCTGATGATTACACACTGGTAGTTAATTTAGACACACCAACCGACTACATCATCAGTTTGTTGTCATTCTATCACTTCCTGCCAACCAAACAGTCTGCAGTTGAAACAGCTGCCGAAGGTGCATGGGCAAAAAACCCAGCAACAGCAGTTTCAAATGGACCTTTTAAATTGACGGCTTATAAAATCGGCGAAGGTTTAACTTTGGTTAAAAATGAGAATTACTGGAATGCTGATATAGTGAAGATTGATAGGATCGAAGGTAAATTTATAGATGAGCAAGCAACTGCTTATCAAGCATTCCAAAGTGGAGAGCTAGATTTCTTGCCAGATGTGCCACCGGCAGAAATACCTTCACTGATGGCAGAAAATCCTAACTTCTACGTTTTCCCATTGCTAGGAACCTATTACTATAACTTCAATATGAATATAGATTTATTTAAAGATATAAGAGTCAGAAAAGCATTGAACCTTGCAATCGATAGAGAATTGATCTGTGAGACCATGGGTTCCGGACAAGTACCAGCAGCTGGATTTGTACCTCCAGGATTTTTAGATCATGAAGGAAAAGATTTCTTTGAAACTGCAGGTACTTATGGCATAGCAACTGATGCGAGCATGGTTGCAGAAGCACAAGCATTATTGGCCGATGCAGGATACCCGGGTGGAGTAGGATTCCCGGAATTCACAATCTTGTACAATACATCAGAAGGTCACCAGTTGGTAGCTGAGCTTGTTCAAGAAATGCTCAAAACCAATCTGGGTATCAATACACAGCTTGAGAATCAAGAATGGGCCGTATTCCAAGATACCAGAAAAGCAGGGGATTATGAATTGTCCCGTGGTGGTTGGTTGACAGATTACATGGATCCTTCAGGATTGTTGAGCATTTTCACACAAGGCAATGCTTATAATGATCCAAAATACGCTAATGACGAATATGATGCATTGTTATCTCTTGCAGCAGGCACAAGAGGAGCAGAACACTTTGAAGCGCTTTACGAAGCACAAGAAATCTTGATGAACGAGCTTCCAATCATTCCAATTTATCACTATACAGATGCAATGCTTGTTTCTCCAAAACTACAAGGATGGGAAAGAAGCGTGCTTGGTACTATAGACTTTAGTGCCGCATCTATTGTAGAATAAACAAAATACTTAACAGAGATTGAAAAAGAACCTCTTAGCATATCAACTGCTAAGGGGTTCTTTCCTGTTAAAAATTAATGAAAACGTTTTAATTCATATTGCATGCTAAGGTGTTTTAATATAAAATATAATGGAAACTAAAAAGCATACAAGGGAGGAAAAAATGAAGAATTACAGCACGGACAAAATTAGAAACATTGCGTTATTAGGCCATGGTGGTTGCGGAAAGTCAACCTTGGTTGAAGCTATGCTATTTCAAACCAAAGCCATAAAAAGAATGGGAAGTATAGATGACAAAAACACCGTGTCAGATTTTGATAAAGAAGAAAAAGAGAGAGGCTTCTCAATTGGCACAAGTGTTGTACCCTTGGAATTTGATGATTACAAATTAAATATATTGGACACACCAGGTTATTTTGACTTTTTGGGAGAGGTGTACGGCGCTTTAAGGGTTGCTAAAGGTGCTATCCTTGTCGTAGATGCAACATCAGGAGTTGAGGTCGGTACAGAAAAAGCATGGGATTTAGCGGAAGAGAAAGATATTCCAAGAATCATTTTTTTAAATAGGATGGACAAGGAGAATGTTAAATTCGAAAAAGTGCTGGATGAGTTGAAAGAAAAACTAGGAAAAAAAGTTGTGCCTTTTTCAGTTCCCATTGGTTCAGAAAAGGAATTTAATGGATATGTAGACATCATTTCTCTAAAAGCAATGGTATTTAATGGAGTAGAATGTGTTGAAGGAGAAGCGCCAGCCGAAGCTTTGGCCATGGCGGAAGAGCTCAGAGCACAACTGATGGAGTCGGTTGCAGAGACCAATGAGGAAATGATGGAAAAATTCTTTGAAGGAGAAACCTTCACCGAAGATGAAATAAGGGTAGGCTTGAAAGCAGCTGTTATGAATGGCGAACTGGTTCCTGTTGTTGTTGGGACAGCATCAAAGACAGTAGGCGTTAAGGAACTGATGCATCTTGCTACCAGTTATTTGCCTTCTGAGGCGGACTTGCATGAGGCGATAGCAATCAAAGATGGTAAAGAAGTAATTGTAAAAATTGATAAAGATAGTCCTGTTTCTGCATTTGTATTTAAAACAATAGTGGACCCATTTGTTGGAAAAATATCCATCTACAAGGTTTTGTCCGGAACAATGAAAAAAGATCTTGATATCTATAATGTAAATAAGAATGAAGTTGAGAGAATAGGGAGCGTATTTTTTGTCAGAGGCAAGGAACAGCTTGAAGCGACAGAAGTGCGTGCTGGTGATATTGGAGCTTCTGCAAAGTTGCAATATGCGCAGACAGGTGATACGCTAGCGACTAAAGCTCATGCAGTGAAGTATCCTGCAATAGAGTATCCAAAACCATGTCTATTTATGAGCGTAGAACCGAAGTCCAAGGATGATGAAGAAAAAATCGGACAGGCTTTGACTAAGCTGACAGATGAAGACCCTACCTTTGTTGTCATAAGAAACACCGAGACCAAGCAGCTGTTGATAGGAGGCCAAGGTAACATGCAACTATCGGTCATCATCAACAAGATGAAAAATACCTTCAACGTTGAAGTGGATCTATCAGATCCCAAAATTGCCTTTAGAGAAACAATAAAAGGCAAATCTGATGTACAAGGTAAACATAAGAAACAATCAGGTGGAGCAGGTCAATATGGTGATGTTCATATCAGATTTGAACCATCAGACCAGGAATTCGAGTTCAAGGAAGAAATATTTGGCGGTTCAGTACCAAGGCAATACATACCGGCTGTGGAGAAAGGTCTGAGAGAATGTTTGGATAAAGGTGTTCTGGCGGGATTCCCTGTTGTGAATCTGAAGGCTGTGTTGTATGACGGCACCTATCACAATGTTGATTCAAGTGAGATGGCATTCAAGGTTGCAGCCTCCCTGGCGTTTAAGAAAGGTGTCAAAGAGGCGAAACCTATTTTGCTCGAACCGATAATGTCTGTTAGGATTATGATACCGGACGATTATATGGGTGACATCATGGGAGACATGAATAAGAGAAGGGGTAGAATATTGGGTATGGAACAGCTGTCTAATGGTAAACAGCTTGTCATGGCAGAAGCACCTCAGGCGGAGATGTTCAAATACGCCATAGATCTTAAATCGATGACTCAAGCTAGGGGAAGCTTCGAAATGGAATTTTTAAGATATGACGAGATGCCATCCAATCTAGCAGAAAAAGTAATCGCTGACGCTAAGAAAGACGAAGAGAATTAGATCGATTTTTTCAAAGATGACAGGACCTTGAGTCCTGTCATCTTTTTTTGTGAAAATTTTTTTTGTGGAGTTCTTTTATATATGATAGAATTAGTAGATAACCTGTAAAGGAAGGATGACTATATGGATTTCACGAAACTAAATGAAAAACAGCTTGAAGCGGTAAACCACATCAATGGACCTGCTCTATTAATAGCAGGAGCCGGATCAGGCAAAACAAGAGTATTGACGCAAAGAATTGCCAATCTTGTGTTTAATCATGATGTAGATCCGCACCAAATCTTGGCAATTACTTTTACCAATAAAGCAGCCAATGAAATGAGGGATAGGATAGAAGAACTGATACAAGGAGATGCCTCTAAGATGTGGGTGGGAACATTCCACTCTATTTGTGTTAGAATTTTACGATATAATATCCACAAATTGGGGTATGGTAGCAACTTCATTATTTTTGATGTTGATGATCAGAAGATTGTGGTCAAGGAATGTATCGCAGACCTTAAACTGGATCCAAAAAATTATGACGTTAATACAATCAGAAGTATCATCAGCAATGAAAAAAATAGGCGAAAAAGCGCTGAAGATTACCTTAAAGAAAATTTCAACGAATTCAGAGCAAGAAAAATAGGTGAAATATATGAATTATATGATAAAAAGTTGAAAAAGAGCAATGCTTTGGATTTTGACGATCTTATTGTGAAAACGCTTGATTTGCTTGAGCAATTTGAAGATGTCAGAGAGTACTACAAGAATAAGTTCCATTATATTTTAGTTGATGAATATCAGGATACCAATAAAGTTCAATACTTATTGATCAAAACATTAGGAAAGAAAAAAAGTGGGTTGGAAAATGTGTTTGTCGTTGGAGATGAGGACCAATCTATTTACGGATGGCGTGGAGCTGACATCAATAACATATTGGATTTTGAGAGAGATTTTCCATCGGCAAAAGTGATTAAATTGGAGAGGAACTACCGTTCATCACAAAACATATTGGATGCGGCAAATTCTGTCATTGTAAACAACACCCAAAGAATAGGGAAGAACCTATGGACCGAAGACAATAAGGGTGACAAGATTCAGCTATATCAAGCTAATAGCGAAAAGACAGAGGCGCTGCATATTGCTGAAAGGATTTACAATGAAAAAAATATTCATAGGACCAGTTATGATAATATTGCGGTGCTGGTTAGAACCAGAGCCCAAACAAGAGCAATAGAGGAACGGTTTCTGTTGGAAGGAATACCTTACATCATAGTCGGAGGTCAAGAATTCTACGGCAGAAAAGAAATCAAGGATCTGATGGCATATCTGAAATTGCTACAGAATAATCATGAGGACTTTAGCTATAGAAGAATCATCAACGTACCAAAACGGGGAATAGGCAAGAAAACAATTGAAACACTGGAAAGCTATGCGGCTGACCAAGACATATCACTTTTCGAAGCATCGAAAAATATTGAAAAAGGCAGCTTCCCTAAAAAAGCAACTGAAGAAATCAATCGGTTTTATGATTTCATCAAACTGATGGGCCAAAAAAAGGAAGAAATGAGTTTGTATGATTTTGTAGAGAAAACATATACATCTTCCGGTTACAGAAGCATGCTTGAAAAAGACCATACAATTGAAGGAAAATCCAGGCTGGAGAATGTTGAAGAGTTTTTTTCCAAGGTCAAGGATTTCGAAGAGAGAAGTGAAGAAAACGCATTGGAAGATTTCCTTGCCCATATATCGCTGCTGACAGATATCGAAAAAACAGAAGAGACCAATATTGCTAAGGTTTCTATTATGACAGTTCATTCCGCTAAAGGACTGGAGTTTGAAGTGATAGTGATTGCAGGTTTGGAAGAAAAAATGTTTCCTATCATTAGAGAATCTGAAAACGATATGGAGGAAGAGAGAAGACTTTTCTATGTAGCTGTTACAAGAGCAAAAAAAAGGCTTTATCTAACTTATGCCCAGGATAGAATGATTTATGGCAGGTATGAATCGCGTAAGAAATCAAGGTTTATTGATGAACTGCCACAAAACCTGGTGAACTCAAACATCAAGAATATTGATGCCAAATCATCGAAGACATTTGAGCCTGTTTTCACAGGAAGCTATACTATTCCCAAAACTATTGAAGATGACGCTGAATACACGAATCATAGCAATAAGATTTTTAAGATAGGTGACAAGATAATGCATAAGAGCTGGGGTGCTGGTACAATCGTTCAGGTAAAGGGAGATGAAATCACTGCCGCATTCAACGACAAAGGAATAAAAGTGATGATGATGCCTTATGCGCCAATTAAAAAGATATAACAGGAGCCTATGTTGATGAACGATATCGATAGAATTGAAGAATTAGTGGATATTCTGAATCATTATGCCATTTATTATTACACTTATGATCAACCGCTAGTCTCGGATAAAGAATATGACTTACTCTATGATGAATTAGTTGAACTTGAGTATAAGACAGGTCATATTTTGCAATATTCACCGACACAAAGAGTAGGCGATAAAATACTGGAAAAATTTGTTAAGCATAAGCATTTAAGACAACTTTGGTCATTGGACAAGGCACAGAACTATGAAGAGCTGAGAAACTGGGACAAACGGTTAAGGAAGACAATAGTGGAATACAATACTCAATATGATGCTACACTTGGAATCGGTTATTGTATCGAGTTTAAATTTGATGGGTTGACAATTAATCTGACATATGATGAAGGTATGCTGGTGCAAGGAGCAACAAGAGGAAATGGCAATATCGGGGAATCAATACTACCTCAGTTAAAAACAATAAGATCTATCCCCTTAAGAATTCCTTATAAAGGATTGATGGAAGTTCAAGGAGAGGGACTGATGCCGTTGACCTCATTGATGGCGTACAATGAAAGCAATGATGATCAGCTTAAGAATGCCCGCAATGCGGCAGCAGGTGCTTTGAGAAATCTGGATCCTAAAATAACCGAAAAAAGAAAATTAAAGGCTTATTTCTATAATGTCGGTTACATAGAAGACATGGAGTTTACCAAGCATGAAGAGATGATACAATTCATTAAGGATCAGAGTTTACCTGTATTTGATTATCTTAAATCCTTTAAAAATATTGATGATGTCATCACAGAGATTGAAAGGATTAAAGACCATAGACATGGCCTTGACATTCTCACTGATGGACTGGTTATAAAAATCGATGATATGAAATCCAGAGAAGTTTTAGGATTTACCCAGAAGTTTCCTAAATGGGCTATAGCATACAAGTTTGAAGCCGAAGAGGTGACGACGTTACTAGAAGGAGTTGCTTGGAATGTTGGAAGAACGGGCAAAGTGACCCCGACTGCACTACTAGAGCCGGTAGAAATTGGTGGTGTGACAGTCAAAAGAGCAACGCTTAATAACATAGAGGATATCAGAAGAAAAAATGTCAAAATCAATGCCATTGTATGGCTTAGAAGATCAAACGATGTAATACCTGAAATCCTGGGAACTGTAGAGGATGACAACCAAGAAACAATAGAAATCGATATGCCGGACAAATGTCCCTATTGCGGGACAAAACTGATTCAAGATGGTGTTCATTACTTTTGCATGAACAAGCTATCCTGCAAACCTCAATTAATCGCTTCAATCGTCCATTTTGCAAGCAGAGATGCAATGAATATTGAAGGCTTCAGTGAAAGGACAGCAGAGCAATTTGTTGATGAACTAAATCTGAAAAGTATTTCAGATTTATACTCGCTAAATAAGGATACCCTTTTGCATCTGGATAGATTTGGTGACAAAAAGGCTGATAATCTTATAAAAGCTATAGAGAATAGTAAGAAGTGTCAATTGAATCATCTAATATATGCCTTAGGGATACCAAACGTGGGCATTAAAACCGCCACTGATTTAGCAGATTGTTTCAAATCTTATGAAGGCATAAAAAACGCATTATATGAAGAACTGGTATCCATACCTGATGTAGGAGATGTTGTGGCAAATAGTGTCATATCGTATTTTAATGATCCAAAAATCCAGCATGATATAAACAAGCTTTTTGAATCCGGAGTAAACCCGGAATATGAAGAAAAATCAATCAAAGAGAGTTTTCTAACAAATAAAAATGTAGTGATTACAGGATCTCTGTCAATAAGTCGAAACGATATTATCAAAAAAATTGAAAGTCTTGGTGGAAATGTCGTTGGGAAAGTCAGTAAAAAAACAGATTATGTCATAGTTGGCGAGAATCCCGGTTCAAAGCTTGAGAATGCTATAGACCTGAATATTCCAATTTTAAGAGAAGATGATTTGCAGGATATTATTAAGAACTGAAGGCCACGATTTTTGAAGGGATGGTTCTATAAGATGAAAAGAAGATTCGTATCATGGATAGTTCTTGTATCAGTATTACTTGGTTTAAATTTAACAGCTTGTGACAAACCTATTATTGAGGATTCAACAACAAAAGAAAAGCAGATAGATAAAACGCATACCGAGATCAATATGGAAATAATTGAACCTGATATAGAAGAACAACAGATTCTTAGAGTCAACTGGGGGAGTGATCCACCTGATCTGGATCCTCAAACCACTTCAGATCAGTTATCCATGTGGATTTTAAATTCTGTCATGGAAGGACTGGTCAGGTTGAATCCAGATGGTACAATTGGTACAGGACTAGCTGAAAGCTATACAATAAGTGATGATAATCTAACCTATACATTTTACCTGCGGGATGCGTATTGGTCTGATGGAACACCTATCACAAGCCATGATTTCCGTTATGCCTGGATTAGGGCCCTTAACCCTACCACGAAATCCAATTATGCCTATCAGTTTTTCTATATCAAGGGAGCGAGGGAATTTAATTGCGGGGAAGAAAATGATGCCTCAACCATCGGCATCAAATCACTTGATGATAAAACATTGGAAGTGACACTTAATAACCCTACACCTTATTTTCTGAATTTGACGTCTTTTGTGACATATATGCCTGTACAGAATCAAACTGCGAATTTATTTGGTCGAGAATATGGAGAAACAGCTGATCAAATGGTGTTCAGCGGACCTTTTATCATAGAGCAATGGATTAAAAACGATAAACTGGTTTTAAAGAAAAATGAAATGTATCATGATGCTGATGCTGTAAGATTAGATGGCATAAAGGGCTACATGATCAGAGACAATGACACTATACTAAGAATGTATGAAAATGACGAATTGGATTTTATCAATCTACCGCCTGAGTTCATCAATAAATACTTATATTCAAATGAATTTAAATCCTTGCCTGAAGCAACCACCTGGTATCTCATGTTTAACTGTGAAAATAAGTATTTCTCCAACTACAAAATGAGACTTGCATTTGCACTAGCCACAGATGCAGAAGCCTATGTCAATGTTATTGCACAGAATAGTGGAGCGGTTGCAGAAGGACTGACACCGCCAAGCATGACAGGGAAGGGACATTCATTTGCATTTGACAGGTATTCCGTTTTACCGGGTTATGACACTGATTATGCATCAATACTGTTTGACGAAGCTTTGGCAGAAATTGGTGCAACAAGAGAAGAATTTAGCAGAGATGTGACTATTCTATCAGAAATTGGAGACACTTGGAATAGGAGAGCTCAGTTTTTCCAGAGCCAATGGAAAGAAAATCTGGGGGTTGAGCTGTTTATTGAACAGTTGACTTTCTCAGAAAGACTTAAAAGGTACGACACTAAAAACTATGAGATAGCTTATGCAGGATGGGGTGGCGATTATAATGATCCATTGACATTCATGGATATGCTGGTCACAGAAGGTGGACATAACTACACCCATTGGAGCAATGAATTATATGATGAATTCATTTTGAAGGCTGTCAATGGTATAGGATATGATCGAATAGACGCATTGGCTGAGGCAGAAGTAATTATCGCTCAGGAGATACCGGTTTATCCGATTTATCATCCCAATAAAAATCTGGTTATAAAACCATATGTCAAGTCTTTAGCAATTTTTCCCATAGGACCAGATTACGATTTCAAATGGACATATATAGATAAATGATCAATACAGGAGAATAGAATGGAGATAGGAAAACTACCGAATAAGCTACTGGAGGATATTGTCATATCCACAATCAAAAACAGAAGAGACGAGGTCGTCGAAAGATCAGCGATAGGAAAGGATTGCGCTATTGTAGATTATGGAGACAAATATTGTATATTGTCATCAGATCCGATTACCGGTACCGAAAAGAATCTGGGTAAGATAGCTGTTTATGTCGCTTCTAACGACATAGCCGCTAGTGGAGCCGAACCATTAGCATTATTGATAACAATACTTGCTCCGCCTGAAACCAGTCAAGAAACTATAAAAAAAATTATGGTGGATGCCAATGAGGCCAGTAGCAGGTTAAATATTGAAATAGTGGGAGGGCATACTGAAATAACAAATGCAGTCAATCGCATCGTTTTGTCGATGACAGCAGTGGGCATAAAAGATAAGGATTCAACCCAGGAAGCTACCCAAGTTGGCGATTTTGTTCTGATGACAAAACAAGCGGGAATGGAAGGATCGACAATCATAGCTGAAGAGAAAGAACTAGAACTACTAGCGTGCGGTATCAGTTGGGAAGAATTGAATGAGGCAAAGGACTATATCAACAGCTTGAGCGTTTTGAAGGAAGGCATGCTATGTACCGACATTGGAATCAAGTACATGCATGATATCACAGAAGGTGGCATAGAAGGTGCTGTCTGGGAAGCATCCATCGCAAACGGTCTTGGTATCAGCATCAATGAAAAAAAAATTCCAGTTTCCGCAGTAACTAGAAAGATATGCAATTGTTTTTCAATCAATCAAAACAGACTCATTTCCAGTGGGTCTATGCTGATTATTTGTCATCCGGACAAATATAACAGAATTGTAACTGAATTGACCAACAACCAAATTCTTGTCACAAAAATCGGCGAGGTTACCGATCAGGGTGTTTATTTTGAGAATGAAAACGGGAAAAAGCAGATTCACGAACCTGGCAGCGATGAATTATATAAAGTCATATAGGAGATAGAAATGTTTAGGATTGTTATATCTACAGGCAATGAAAATAAAGTTAGAGAAATCAGTGATGTTTTAAAGGAATTTGATGTTGATGTCGTATCTAAGGATAGCTTGGGGCTGAATCATATCAATATAGAAGAGGATGGACATACGCTTGAGGAGAATGCCATAAAAAAGGCCAGAGAATTGTGGAAAAATACAGGTGGCATAGTGATAGCTGACGATACCGGTCTTTTTGTCAATTATTTAAAAGGTGACCCTGGTGTTCATTCTTCCAGATATGCAGGAGACCAGGCAAATGACATAGATAATAATAATCTCCTTTTGAAGAACATGAAGAATGTTGAAGGAAAAGAAAGAAAAGCCTTTTTCAAAACAGTAATCGTGATCATTGATAGGAATGAGAAAATCCATCTAAGTGAAGGAATATGTTGTGGTCAGATTGGTCTTGAACCAAAAGGCGATTATGGATTCGGGTACGATTCATTGTTTGTTGTTGATGGAATAGGTAGAACTTTTGCACAGATGAGCAATGAAGAAAAGAATAAGTATAGTCACAGAGGTAAAGCCTTAAGAAAACTGGGAAAAATTTTCTCTGAGATTTTATATGAGACTCATTAGTTTATAGTTTTATAGGGAAGTTTCTCTTATTTTAGGATTATAATTTTTAAAGAAGATATGCATGAATCCATCGCCGAGTCGCCTTCTTTGATTGCATTATTGATGTGCTCAAGCAATATCTTGTTGCTTGTGAAAGAGGATTTGATCATTAGGTTTTCCAAATCCGCTATTGGTCCAATATTGGAATAAAAAAATTCAAATTTATTGGACGCTTAAAGACAGCAAATAACCGCTGGTTTTAAAAGGATATTTTTTGATTTGATCGCTTTTTACAACTATTTTTTCATATTTTCACCATTTAATAAAATTAATTCAGTTCTTTGATGTCGAGGGACTCTTTGTCATAAATGCAAAATTTTGTAAAGCCACTCTTTGATAGCTGCTCTAGCACTTTATTGAGCTTTTTTGGTTTGTTATGTATGGTAACTGAAAAGCCTTTTGTTCTCAAATCATCTGCTGATTTCATGACTTCCGTAAAATCATCATGTTCTTGATAAAACATTGCCAGTTTGTTGATACCGGGAACCGTAAAGCTGTCATCAATAAGTTTGTTGACCAATCGTTCAAAACCAATTGAAAAACCGACTGCTGGGATGTCCTGACCAATAAATTGACCGATCATCGTGTCATATCTGCCACCGCCTGCAATTGAGTAGCCCAGATCCTTATAAACCATCTCAAAGATAGGACCTGTGTAGTAACCCATGCCTCTTACCAGGGTAAAATCATAAACAATCTCATATCTGTTGTTTGACATTTTAGTGACGCTACTGATAATATAGTTCATATTATTTAGAACATCACTGGAGACCCCATAATCTGATAGAATGGACAGGTCACTGGTATTCAAATACTTAGTTGCTTTTATTATATTATTAATGTTATCGATACTGTAGCCTTTTGCAAGGAACTCTTTCTCTATTCCCTGGGCGCCAATTTTATCCAGCTTGTCTAGAATGATACAAACATTATCAAATGAATCATCATTAAATCCACAGTTTTGTATGACCGATCTCAATATTCTACGATCATTGATTCTAATCTGAAAATTTTTGACATTCAGCGCATTCAAGGCTTTTGCAGAAGCAGTCAATAGCTCTATTTCCGCGTTGCTTGACCCATCACCGATGATATCTATATCACATTGCTTGAAGCTTCTATATCGTCCCTTTTGGGCTCTCTCAGCGCGAAAAACGTTGCCAACCTGGATTGCCTTCATCACTGCAGGCAGGTTGTGTCTGTTATTGCAATAAAAACGGCTTAATGGAATGGTAAGATCATAGCGTAATCCCAACTCAACAATATCATCTTCAGTCAGACCACTTTGGTTGAGATCAAGTTTGTTGCCACGCTTCAATATTTTGTAGATCAATTTCAGATTATCTCCACCTTGGCTGCCCAACAGATTTTCAATGTTTTCTACAACAGGTGTCTCAATCAGTTCAAAGCCAGATATCTTGTAAACATCTATAATTGTTCTTTCAACGTAATCTCTAACAGTCTGCTCTTGAGGCAGAAAATCCCGCATACCCTTTGCAGGGTTCAAATTATTTTTCATAAATCATATCTCCTCTATAATTCCAGTGTGTCAAAACTGTTATTTAATAAATCAACGTAAAGCAATTTGCTTCTGAGCGGAAGATTCTTATTCAAGAGAACCTTGATACACTCAGCAACCTGAAAAGAAGCTGCAGCTGCAGGCGTAAAAGATGGATTGCCCAGAATACTCTCTATTCCGTTTTCTGTATTTGCACCGTAGATTTTAGAAAGCAGATTATCACCGGGCATTATGACACTTAGCTGGAAGTACCATCCTGCAACAGCACCATGTATCAGAGGTAAATCATACTCGTTGCATTTTGATTCCAAAAGCAAACGGGTTGTAATATTGTCAACAGCGTCAATCACAAGGTGGTGATTTAGTATGATGGGGTCAATATTTTCAAGCGTCAGCTTCTGTGGAATAGTAATTAGGTCTGTCTCAGGACTAATTTGATAAACCCTTTTTTTGACTACCTCAACCTTACTGATTCCAAGGTTATCCATGGTCGAGTATAGCTGTCTGTTTAGATTGGATTCTTCGAAAACATCCCCATCAACAACTGTAATATGACCTAGACCGATACGGGTCAGCATTTCAATAATGTATCCACCCAATCCACCACATCCAACGACCAACACTTTGCTGTTTTTCAGCACACCCATATCCTCTTCGCTGATTGTACTAAAATTTTTTTCATATCGTTTTTCCACGTGACACCTCCTAAAACAATCTATAGTATACCATATTTCATCATTTTAAAAATGACAATCTGATTTTTAGTTGATAAATAACATTGGTATTTCAATCATTATATCAAATTTTTCTATAGTGATGTTAAATATTTTAGAAAAATCTGCAGCTAATAACCATAACTATAACCGAATAAAAACTATCAGGAAATAGAAGCACAAAAGAACCTATCACAGAATAATTTATGCAAAATATAAAAATGTGAGGTGGTGCTTTTATTGCGCGATTGAAGATGCTATAGAGCAGTTTGTTTATGATTTTATGAAGGCTTGGAATAAGGTTATGAACGCGAACCGTTTTGATCTAGTTTGATTATTAAAACTTATATGTTTAGAAACCCCTGGTAACTGTGTTATAAATTCTGGAAGCCTTGAGTTCTGATTATTTTGTTCAAGAAC
>LGGM01000138.1 GCA_001509345.1 Clostridiales bacterium 38_11 | reverse complement strand
TGAACGCTATGGGGGAACATATCCACTGGTTGTACTTCAATAACTACGTATCCTCCATCAACTAAAATCTTAAGGTCTCTAGCTAGGGTTGATGGATTACACGAGACATATACAACCCTCTCCGGTTTCATTTTAATGATCGTGTCCAGAACCGATTTTTCGCATCCCTTTCTGGGGGGATCTACAATGACAACATCCGCAGCTATTCCCTGATCATGCAATTTAGGAAAAATTTCTTCAGCTTTCCCACAGTAAAAATCAACATTTTCAATCTTATTTTTCCTGGCATTTTCATTTGCATCATCAATGGCTTCCTGTATAATCTCGATACCATAAACATGATTAGCTTTTTTTGCCACAGCTAAAGATACGGTTCCAATTCCGCAGTATATGTCAAAGACACTCATTGTCTCGTCTATCTGAGCGTATTCGATTGCTCTGTTATATAGTACTTCAGTTTGTAGAGGATTGACCTGAAAGAAAGAGTTGGGTGAAATACTGAATTCCAGATCGAATATCCAGTCTTCGAGAATTGATTCTCCATATAGCTTCTTATACTTGTCACCCAGTATTACGTTTGGTTGATTTTCATTGACATTCAAAATAATGCTTTTTATTTGTGACACTTTCTTAAGCAATTCACTGACTATCTCACCCTTGTAGGGTAGCTTGTTTTTGGATGTTACAATAATCAGCATTACTTCGTCATTTTTATTGGTTCTTATTATCAGATGCTTCAAAAGCCCAATATGTCTGATTTCATCATAGGGCTCAATACCAAGAGTTTCCATAAGTGATCTGAAAGTGTTGACTATGATGTCTGCTAATGGATGCTGAATGAGGCACAACTCAAGGTTTACAATATCATGAGTTGTCAGTTTATAAGCACCTATGGCCACTTTCCCTTTATCAGAAACAACCGGAAATGTTCCTTTGTTCCTATATCGATATGGGTCTTTCATGCCAATTGTATTATGAATGACTATGCCATCGATTCCCATGACTCTCTTGATATCTGAGATGATTCGCTGTTTTTTATAACCCAGCTGCTGATGATAATCGATGTGCATAATCTGACATCCACCGCATTCCCAAAAGTACTTGCAATTTGGTTCAACTCTGTAGGGCGATTTCTCTAACAACTCAATGAGTCTTCCAATCGCGTATTTTCTTTTGACCTCAATAATTTCTAATCTTACCCGATCACCCATAATGACTTGGTCTAAAAAAACAACAAGTCCATTAACTTTTGCAACCCCTTGTCCCCTGTAATTTATATCTACTATCTCAGTTTCTAAAACATCATTTTTGTTTAATGAAATCTCTTGCATTATTTTCCTCGTTTCTACAATATTTGTCCTCGTTTATATTATACTACACAGAAATGAATCAACAAAACAAAATGCTTATTTCTCTTACAAATCAACAGCATCTAAATTTTTTAGTAAAACCATAGCGTGTTTATCAAGTCACCTATAGTACTCAAAGCCCCACATGCACGTTGGTTCAATGTTACATGCGTGGCTTTTTCTAACAAAAAATCAAATCATTAATGAATATTAAAAAAATACCACTTTCTCAAGATTGATGTTTATTTTTCCATGATGCTATTATATAATGGCAATAGCAATAAAAGGAGTGGACAAGTCATGAAGGCATTTACCAACATCTTATTAATACTGATAATCGTTTTTGTGGCGTCAACCATGCCCTTGTTTTTGTCACCCATAGACTATAGTTCAATAATCACAATACCTGAAGATAATGAAGAGGATACACTAATAACCTTCATCTCAAAAACAGGCAACAAACTTAGCGAACCTGAAGTGGTGGATTTGGAGATTTCCACCAATCTGGATGTACTTCTGAATCGAACAAGTGACCCTGTGCTTCTTATGGATGTCTACAAAGAAGGTGAGTTAATTAAATCAAATCAGGAAATCAAACTGGTCGACTCTTTGAATCTAGAAAATGATTCGTATCGTCTCTCTAATGGATCACCCTTGATCATATCCACAAAAATCGGCCAAAAGGATTTGGGCCTCAAGAACGGCTCGTACAGATTGGTTATCAGGACCGGTTTTACCGAGCTAACCGATAAGTCAGTCGAAATAACAGTGCAATATTCCAATGACGGCATATATGTTCGTTCAACCAACGACACACCATCAAATCTTATAGGCATCCCTTATTATTTATCCACTGAGGATGATGAGCTGGTTCCTGTCACAGAATTTGTAGCCAACAACAATTCGATCCATAAATTGATGGAAGACGCCTATTTGAGAGAAAGTGCTATTGAAGGGTTGTACAATCCTGTTGGGGGTATTAACTATATTATTTTGAGAGACAGTGTGATTTATATTGATATCCCAGGTAATGATGAGGTTTATAACCGGGAAGATCAAAAGGCTGAAAATGCTTATTGGGCTTTTGTAAGACCATTTTCTAAAATCAGGGGCGTGGTAAGGGTTAGATTTACTGTTGACAACTACGTTAGAGAGAGTTTCTTCAACGGACAGAACATCCGCTATTCCATACCATACGAAAATAAGAATAAGCTGTATATGCCGATATTGATAAACGAAAGATACTTTTTAAATGAAAAGGATATTGTAGACTCCAATATACTAAGCACTGATGAAATTGTGGATTTGATGATGGAGCAGATCAAATCAGAGTCATCGTTTGAATTTTCATATGCTGTCGAAGGACAAACACTACGGTTAAGTATCGAAAATTATAATACCAGTCAAAATATCGAAGTGGATAAATGGGACATGTTAATCGAGTCTATCTTGTACTCTGTAACAAGTACTGACATTATCAACAATCTTACTATAGAAACTTTCGAGAGCGGGGTGGAAAATCTAGGTAGCTACCCAGTTAATAAACCCATCACCCCTAAACTGTATCTGAATCCCATAAACTAAAACCGGATCCAATTGGCTCCGGTTCTATATCTACTACTCTATTTTATCCGA
>LGGM01000046.1 GCA_001509345.1 Clostridiales bacterium 38_11 | reverse complement strand
CAAGACGCTTTAGACTCGATTTATGACACTAATGGTACCATCATAGGCATTAGTGAAGAAGAGCTTCTTAGATATACTGCTAAATTTAAAGAGCTTGAAAAAGTCAAATTCAGTACAGAGCAGGGCTATGCTATCGCAGGCTTTATGAAAGAAGTTGAAAAGGACAATATATCCAATGGAAATCATGTCATTATCCTAAACAATGGCCGAGTAGATTTGAATGTACGCAAAGTCGACATAAGCGAACTTGACATGACTATTGATGAGTTAATAGACACTTTAGATGAGTGGATGATGGAATACACAGATCCACGTTACGAAATTAAAGAAGCTATCCAATCAGCTTTCCAGAATGGATTTGTTATCATGGCATTCTACAACAATGATCTTGCTGGGATTACTGTCATTATACATACTGGATTTGAAGTGTTTATACCCACCTACCACCTGGGTTATATCGCAACCAAAAAATCCATCAAGGGAAGAGGCATTGCAACCCAGCTACTGGCAAAAGCTATAGAAACAGCAAATGGTAAGATATCACTCCATGTAGAAAGAAATAATAATCGAGCCATTAAATTATATGAGAAAATGGGTTTTGAAAAATCCTATCTCAGAATGATCTATAATAACAAATGATAATTTTACAAAAAACGAGCTGCATTATGCTATAGCTCGTTTTTCTAATCTATTCTGTTTTGTGATATAGCGCTTTATATTTTTATTCTATCCAGTTCTTTTAAGTCATATAGATTGATAATCCTCATTAGCTTCAAAGGATACTGAGGATCTGTTGCATAACCCGCCCGTCTTACCGCCCAGGCACCTAAACTGCTATGGTACATGACATCCCTGAAGGGTTTGTATCTATCGAGATTCAGCAGGATACCTTTATGGTCATCCCAACTTTCCTGCACATTGTTGTAGGCTCTAAATGCTGCATCGACCCTGTAGGTTGTACCGTTGTAAACCTCCCATGTGTTGGATGTCACAGATCCATTAGTTGATGATCCCTTTATTCCGAATAGATTGTTGGAGAATTTGCCGCTGTATTTATCAACGGGTAGGCTTTGGCCCCAACCTGTTTCCAATATGGCCTGTGCAGTTTGCAAAGCAGCGGACATACCTGTTTTCTCAAAAGATTTTTTAGCCATGCCAGATGCAAATTCAAGGAATCTGTCCTTTTCAATTATCGCTTTAGGTCCATAAAGTTCACCCAAATATACTCTGAAGGAAACACTGTCTGAATAGATTTTTTGACCTTTATAGAGAGCTTCAGCCACAATAGAAACATTTTGACCGTCTGTGCTCACTGGCTTGTAAGTTATTTCATCTTGCACATTGACTTCTTTTGCGATAATTCTTTTTGCACCTGTACTGTTATTAGTCAATATATAATTGACCCTTTCAAATTCAGCGTTTGTATTAATGCTGAGTTTGGTATCGCCTGTTAATACTTGATTAGGTCCGACACCTTTGAGTTGAACCTTTGGAGACCCATCAATTTTTACAGAAATATAGCTGCTATCTCTTGTTGTACCATAGATATCCTTTACTCTGACCATCAAAGCTTTGTCGCCTGAATACCCTTCTCCCGGAAACCAAGTGTATCCACCATATGGAATAGTGGTCAATACGGTCTCCGCCCCTGTATTCAAATCCTTAATGATATATTGGGTCTCTGTCACATCAAAATTTCTGGAACCCAGCAATGTTACAGGCCTATTAATCACCATATCTTTGGTGACACCTCTTATAGCAAGATATCTCTCCACCAATATGGTAAATGTATATGTTTTGCCTTCATAAGCTTTGCCAGCTTGGTCATATGCTATCATGCGGAGATTGTAATTGCCTTCCGATTCCTTGCTCGGGGTCCACGTATATGACCCAAAAGGATCTCTTTCTTTGATGTTTGTGACTCGATTATTGTCAAGCTTTGTCAGTTCATAATCAATATATGTCGGTACAAAATTGACATCCGGTGAAAAAGTGACAGAGTCATAATAGATACCGTAATCCTTGATGTCATTGATCAACATTTGTGGTTTGACATCTATCCTAACCTCGCGTGTATCTCCAGCAACAAACTTTCCATTCTCATCATACAATGCAAGTGCTATTATCTTTGCTCCATTTTCTTCTATGGAAGGAATGTAAACAAGTGACCTTGTCAATTGCTTTTCGCCAGATACAACAAAACCGGTAGCTGAATCCTTGTCAAGAAGAAGCAATTTGACTTCCTTTGCAATCCCCTTGTATTGATCTCCAATGCTTAAAGTTATTGTTATTTTACCATCAATGATCTGATTGTTCGTCAATGAGGTTATTTTGACATCATGAAAACTTTCCATGACTGATGTTTTTGTCGAATCAACAATTACAGTCCTTGAGGCTTCATCCCACTCGATTCCGATACCAAGGGCGTTGCTAATCAGTCTCAATGGCACATAGGTTCTGTCATTGATGATTAGTGGTGCCACATCACTTAGTTGATAGACTGCACCATTGTTGTATTCCACCAGATAGCTATCAATTCTCAAGAGGACATTCCTGTCCCCAATGACGACTTTTACTGTTCTATTGATACCATCCCATATAACCTCAGCTCCAATCTCTTCAGAAATAAATCTAATGGGAATTAATGTTCTATCATTGACAATCAAAGGACTGGATAAAGAGGTAATGTCATTACCGTCAACTAGAAGTCTAATTGTTGAAGCCTCTGCATCCATACCAATATTGCCTGATGACAATGCCATTATGAATAACAAGACACTTGTAAAAGCAATTATTGTAATCTTTTTCAATATTATTGCCTCCCTAAGTTCATTTCATATTGTATTATATCAGATATCGCTTTCAGTTACCTTTAGTAAACCTTGCTTAATGGTTAGTCGTTATTTATAAGTAAAAAGTTCCCTAAATAAAAAAGGAGTCTTCCTCATAAAATGGAACACAACCTTTCTTAAGGATTTATTCAATGTGCAAAGTAAGGAGTTTTTCTACTACTTCTTCAAGTTTAACTATTCTCGACCCTTTCACTAAAATGATACTTTCCTTCTGTATCACTTGCTTCAACCCATTAAACAGTTCTTCCTTGGAACGGCAGGTAATTATTTTATCCTGATTGAAATTAATCGCTGCTCCTTTGGCAAAATATTCTCCCAAAAATCCTAATGTGAATATATAGTCCACCTGAAAAGGATCAATCTCCTCACCTATTCTGAGATGGTTTTGTATTTCATTATCCCCAGTACCATACATGTCTCCCAAAATAAGAATTTTTTGAGTGTAATGATTAAGAGAATAGAGGGTTTCAAGGGCTGCTCTCATACTTGTTGGATTTGATTTGTATGTATCATTTAAAATATCAAATCCATCAGCATGCACAATCTCGTTTCTCATCCCGGTCACACTTAACTCGAACATCGCTCTCTGGATCTCGTTGGCAGAGATTTGCAAATATCTGGCAACAGCAATTGCCGCAGTTCCATTGTACATTTGGTGTTTGCCCAGCATTGGAAGATGATATACATTGCTCTCTTCTTCCATCACACGGAAGTATACGCCATCGTCTCCCGTAGAAATCAGCTTGACGACATATCGATTGTCCTCCATCTCCCCGAAAGACTGTTTGATTATTTTTCTTTCTAATCCCTCTACAGCTTTCTTCAAAAGTTCACTATCTCCATAATGAATAAGCAGCCCACTTTCCTTCAATCCTTCAGCGATTTCCATCTTTGCTCTCAGAATGTTCTCAACGCTCCCCAAATCGTTTATATGAACATCCGTGGAGTTTGTAATGATAGCAATATCAGGCTTAGCAATGGTACATAACAGTGAGATTTCCCCTAACCCTGACATTCCCATTTCTATCACAGCGATTTCCGTTTCCTCATCCATTGATAACACGGTCAACGGCACGCCCAGTTCGTTGTTATAATTGCCTGATGTTTTATGTGTTCTATATTTCATTTTCAGAATATCATATAGAATATCTTTTGTAGATGTTTTTCCATTACTACCGGTAATACCTATTATTTTCACTTGTAACTGATTCACATATTCTCTCGCAAGGTTTTGTAAGGCCAATAATGTATCAGACACAACTATAAATGGAATATCAATATTTGGCATTGGTTTTCCTTCATTCCACAAAGTCGCCTTTGCACCATTCCTTATGGCATCATCAATGAAATCATGTCCATCGAATGTCTCCCCTTTGATAGGGATGAAAAGTTGCTCTGGCAAAATCTTTCTGGTATCTATAGAGACACCAATAATCACTTCATCCCATAGGTTTTCAACCAATCCTTTCCCGTGAACCATTTGTTGGATTTCCTTTAAATTTCTGCGAATCATCATTCTAGCTCCTGTCGTATTTTAAGGCACTTTTTTTATCAAATTGCTCGAAGGCATACTCAATCAGCTTGTCCACCAATTCACTATAGGTAGTACCATCTGTCTTTTCCCAAAGAGCGGGGGTCATGCTGAGTTTTGTGAATCCCGGCATGGTATTGACTTCATTGACAAGAAATTGCTCTCCCTCGCAGACAAAAAAATCAATTCTCGCCAAACCATTGCAGTTCAATATTTCGAATGCTCTCAAAGCTGTTTCTCTCATCTTTTTGCTTGTTGATTCTGTTATATTAGCTTCTATCACCTGTATAAGTTTCCCATCCAGATATTTGGCTTTATAATCCATAAATTGACGCTCCTGAATAAACTCGCCAACTACCGATGCTTTGGGATAATCGTTCCCAATGACCGAGATTTGCATTTCTCGACCAATCACTTCTTTCTCCACAACAATTTTATCGTCAAACCAAAAGGCTTTTCCAATTGCATTCAATAGTTCTATTGAATCAGCCGCCCTGTTGATACCTACGCTTGATCCCAGTCTGGCTGGTTTCACGAAGCATGGATAACCAAGATGCTCTTCAATTCTTTTAATAATCTCATTTTGTTTCTCAATCCATTCCCTTTTATTGAATACAATATAGTCGCATTGTTGAATACCATTATGGGTAAACAAATCCTTCGCAGTTGCCTTATCCATCGCTATGGCAGAGGACATAACCCCGTTACCAACATATGGAATATCAAGCATTTCCAGTAACCCTTGTACAGTTCCGTCTTCACCGAATGTGCCGTGCAAAGCGGGAAAAACAACGGTTTTGTCTTTACTTCTCACAATGTTGAGTAGTTCATTCAGAGCGGATAGATGATTCTCACCTACTGCTGCAATCAACTCGTCCCCTGCTGTTATTTCTCGATTCAACACTCCCAAGCTAATCCAGTTTCCTTTTTTGTCTATGTATATTGGTGTTACTATATATTTCTCCCGATCCAATGAGTTGATGATGCCCATTGCACTGATTAATGATACTTCATGTTCAACAGACTTGCCCCCACATAATACAAAAACATTTATTGCCATATGTTGCCTCCTGTAGATACTCAATAATATTACTTAAGTTCTAATTATAGTTTTATTTCACAGTTAATTCAAGCTATTAGATATATTAATCATAATTTAATCAATCGTACACCTGCTTCACATAAGGCTTCAAATAATGAGTACACTTGAGATTCTATTAAATATTGACTAATGATCGGAAACCTACTAAAATGTTGTTATTGAGTTGTTTCAACAAATGGGGTGATTTTGTGATATTGTATATAAATACATTAGGGGGATTCGATGTCAGTATCGGAGAAAAGACATTAGTTGAGGAATCCAATCGTTCATACAGATTAATCAAGCTGTTGCAGTATTTTATTACTTTCAAGAATAAAAATCTATTACCTGAGACCATCATCGATAATCTATACAAAGACAATGATTCTCCAGACCCCAAAAACATGATAAGAGGTCAGATATTCAGACTCCGCCAGGTAATCAAAAAGCTGGTACACGAAGGTACTTCAGAGTCAGACTACCTCAACATTACATTCAAGAGCGGTTACTATTGTCTAGAAGTCGGTAATAAGGTAATCGTCGACAAAGATGAATTTGAAAAACTGATTCTTGACGGTGACCAACTGATGCTGACTGATACTGATGCCGCATCTGCTACTTATTCCAGTGCTGTTGCTTTGTACAAGGGTGGTTATCTAGGTGACAGTCAGTATGAAATGTGGCTCGTTCCTGTCCGCAACTATTATAGAAGACTTTTTCTTAAAGTGATTTTCAATATGGCAGAATTACTAAAAGAGAAGGGGAAATATGAAGATATTATGATTCTATGTGAAAGAGCAATAAGCATAGAACCCTTTGAAGAGTCAATTCATATCTATCTTATTGAGAGCATGCTTAAGCTTGGTAAAATTAAAAATGCCATGAGTCACTTCGAATATATAACTGAGATTCTTGAGAAGGAGAATGGTGCAAGACTATCACCCGGGCTAAAGGAAATAGAAAGAAAAATACAGCACAACTACAATGAGAAGAGCAATATGGATGTTGTCAATGTCAAGGACAAGTTGGAACTGACCATTAACGACGGTCCATTTCTATGCGATGCGGAATATTTCAAATTCCTTTATAATCTTCATAATCGAAAGAGAAATCCTATGGATTCATCAGATTTTATCAGTTTGATCACATTGAACCCCACAGGGAAAACACCTTCTGCAAATAGGGAGTTGATCAAATTATGGTCAGAAGATATGACTAAAGTCCTGATGAAAACCTTACGAAAAGGAGATGTGTTCAGCTTTTGGAATGATACGCAGATTTTAGCCCTTCTACCAGATGTTAAAGATAATGGCACAAACAGTATAGAGAATAGAATATATGCAAACTTAAGAAATCTGAATCAGAGCAATCCATACGACCTGAAAATCAAATTTGTCCCTATAGAATCGAGTTTTTCACTCACCTAATGCCCGCACGGGCTTTTTTTTTGCCGTAAAACCGAAATAAAATCGAAATATAATTGATATGAAATTGAAATGAGCACTGCATAAAATTATGCTATGTTATATTTAGCAATATAAAGAACACTATACGAAAGGGTGAGATTAATGGAGTACCCTACAAAAAATGATTTCTATTTGAAGTTTAAAGCCATTACAAGCAGTAGTAACAAATTTTTAGACTATATACTGATTGAAGTTAGCAACAACTTCTTTGGAGCAGTAAATATCAAACCCGAATTAGTCATTGGTATGAAATTCTCCAATCTGGTTTTTGACAAAGACAACAATTTATTGGACTTTCACGAATTGCAATATCACATGATCCCCAACAGCAGAAGAAAGTTCGAAAAATATGTAAAAGAACTGGGGAGATGGTATCTAGTTAACATATTCGGCGATAACGGAACTGAGTTAATTCTATTCTACTCAGATATAACAAAGCTGAAGAATGGACAAACCCCTTTACAAAATGATGAAATGAAAGAAGAAGAAATGATTGCAAAATCTGTATAGTCAGGCAACTACACTCAATCCGCAGGAGGATAAAAAAATGAACAAGAAAAGATTTGCAATAATATTGATCATATCACTAATACTTAGCAGTTTTACATTAGCTTTCGCTAACAACGGCGATGGGAGTAAAGACAAGATAGAAAATTCATCAAACAAAAAAATCCACGTTCATCTTGAAACTGAGCAAGATGGCATTACAAAAGTTGAAGTAATAATCAATGGTGACACGTTTGAATTAAAATCCAATGGAAACAGCGGGAATTACACAATTTCAAAAGGTGGGGATCTTGTCTCAAACAAGCTGACAAAGATAATTGTATATTCATCTGATGGGAAAGAAGAATTCGAGCCTGCGGGAGAAGTACAACAAGGACAGGAAGGCCAAGGATCTATCAATTACAGAATTAATGTGACAGAATCAGATGATGAAACAGTTGAAAATGACTCAGTTGAAGATAAAACTGATGGAACAGGCAACACAGTCGGAACAAGCGAAGAAGGCTCATTTGAGGGTGAAGATAACAATGGTGGAAGTGGAGAAAGTATCGGGGATGGAAACACCAATGAGACTGACAAAGACATCGAAGGCGGTTCTGAAGCAAATATTGCAGAAGATGATACTCTCGCCAATGCAGAGGACACCTCAACTAATTCTGGTGATACTACTCCTGTTGACAACACACCAAATAGCACAGGCAACAATACTATAACAATAGCAACAGAAGAAGTAACACCTCTTGGACTACCAGAGCCACAAGAAATTGCCTCAACAGAAGAAACACCAGCTGAAACCGAGATTGAAGTAAAGACAATTGATTTGGAAGATGAAGAAATCCCTTTAGACTTACCATCTACAGGTGTAGCAACACCATTATTGTATGGAGCAGGTGCTTTGATTTCTCTAGTAGGATTGCTTAAAAGAAGATAATTTGACTTTCCAAAAATCCTGTCTGATTCAGCTATTTTTATAATAACTCAGAGCCTTCTTCCCGTGTCTTATAACCTTATTCTTCAAGTTGACTGTGAATTCTAATATAGTTCAGAATATCAGTCCTGGACACTATCCCAATTATTGCCTCTCCATCCATTACCAGTACCCTTCCAATGCCATTCTGGAAAATCTTTTTTATTGCAACACTGACATTGTTTTGCGGATGAACAATCAAATCGTCACTGATAGGTGTAATTAAATTTCTAATAATGGTTCGATTCCACTCTTCCCTATTAAGAGTCTTGATGTTTTCTACAGTCACCATTCCTATAACTTTATCAGAGTCAATTACAGGAAAACTCGTGTATTTAAATTTATAAAAATAATTCTCCACCAATGCTTCAATGGAAATATGGCTTCCTACGGATATGACATTTTTTGACATAAAAGTGCTTACTTTGATCTTGGTAAACAAGTCTGTCATGACTGTGTTTTGATAACTGGATTCGGATAATTGCTTGATAAACCATCCGATAAAAACAAACCAGATACCATTTAGTGCATTGCCCATAAACACTACATATAAACCTAAAAAGACCAATAAATAACCAAATATTTTCCCTAATGAAGATGTTATTCTAGTTGCCTTTAGAAGACTCCCTTGGAAATGCCAAATCAGTGCCCGAAGAACCCGTCCGCCATCCAATGGAAAGGCAGGTACCATATTGAATAACACAATGATGAGATTGACACTGCTCACATATATCAGAGGTGCAATTATATAGCTTTCTACTCTCAAGTAGGTTAATAGATTGAAAATCAATGTGAATATTACAAACAAAAGTAAGCTCATCGCCGGACCTGCAAGTGCAATCTTTAGCTCCTGAATAGGATTATCCGGTTCTTTATCCATCTGAGCGATTCCACCAAATATAAAAAGTGTGATTTTCTTAACATCTATGCCTTGTTTGATTGACACAATGGAATGCGATAATTCGTGTAAAAGAATCGACAGCAACATTAAAACAGCTATTATACTTCCCAAAATCCAACCCATAATAGAGCTTAGTTCAGGATAATTTTGAGGGAAAAAATTAGTTGCCATCATAAAAGTAATCAATCCAAATATAACCAACCAACTCAAATTGATTTCTATTTCAATACCTTTTATTTTTCCAATAACAAATGAACCCTTCATAATACTCCAACCTTTTTATTTTATTTTACTACAATATGATGTATTATTCATTAGAAACTCGTAAAAAATATCCGCCATGATTTTGTGCCCCACTTCGTTCATGTGTAAGCTATCAAAATAAAATTCAACAATGCCATCAATAGCTTGTTCTCCAATTTGCGAACAGTTTGCCCAATCCTCTCTTACATTGCCCACATCTAATGTACCTCCATTTATTCTCTTTTTGATTATATCTAGTCCTGTACGCTTTCGAATCAGGTGGGCCTAGAGTCAAATTGTTCCACTCCGTATCCATAAGTCAGACTGTCACCAATGCAAACAATTTCATCTTTCAAATTCTCCTATAAATTACCTTCAAGTCCTTGTCTATTGCGTTTATTCCCATTATAATGAATAGAGCAATATTTTTTGCATAAGGAGGTCCCATGAAGGCTAAAATCAAACAATTCACAATTATAAACATTGGCCTGTTCATTCTAAATTGCGGCATGTATTTTTTTCTCATCCCGTCAAATCTCGCAGTTGGGGGCACAACAGGTATCGCTATGGTTATTGGTTATCTTATTCCCACTATACCCATTGGTGTTTTTTTAGCTATAATCAACACTATCTTGCTGATTCTGGCTTTTATAATTTTTGGGAAGGAATTCGGAGGTTATACCGTATATTCAAGCTTGGCTTTGTCTGCTATGCTGGCAGCTTTTGAACTTATTTTGCCTATGGCTGAGCCATTCACAGATGATCTGTTTATCAACCTTATTTTTGGAATAGTGATATGCGGTGTTGGTATGGGTATAGTGTTTAATCAGAATGCATCAACAGGTGGCACGGATATCGTCGCAAAGATTATCAATCGATTCACCCATATCGAAATAGGTAAATCGTTGCTGCTTGCTGACTTTTTAGTCACCCTTTTGGCAGCTGTGGTTTTTGGCGCGCGATTGGGGATGTATGCTCTTCTTGGAATTGTTATCAACTCCATAATAATTGATAAAATGATTGCCGGTTTTAACATTAAAATCAATATGATGATTATCTCTAATGAAGCTGATGCCATCAATACTTATATTCTGAATACCCTTGAAAGGGGTACTACCATTTATCATGCCACCGGTGGATATTCTAATGAAGATAAAAAGGTTATCAATACTATTGTTTCTAGAAGAGAGTATATCAAAATAAGGGATTTTGTAAAAAAAATAGACCAAAGGGCCTTCATTTCCATATCATATATAACTGAAGTGGAAGGTGAGGGTTTCACCTATTAGAATTCAAATTTGATTCAGCTTCATCAAGCAACATGTTAATCTGTCTGTTGTATTGATCTGGATCCACACAGATGCTTTCAGCATGCTTGGCATTGTCTGCGATGTATAATTGTTTATACCCTTTCTTGATCTCAAACATATTGATTGATGAAACTGGCGGGACATATTTGTCTTCCTTTCCATGAACAAACAATCCCGGTATGCTTTCGAGACCATTCTGTTTGATAATTTCCTTTTGTGGAGAGACATTTCCAAAATAAAACCCCGCTCTGAGTCTTGTTATCAAACTTATCAAATAAATAAGCGGAAATGGAGGTAAATGTTGTTCCACCTTAAGCCTATATTTGAGTTGTTGACTTAGATCAGCATATGCACAATCCGCAACTACAAATCTGACTCTGCTATCCATGCAAGCATGCATCAATACAGTGGATCCACCCATCGATTCACCGTGAGTTCCTGCAAAACAATAATCTCCCAAAATTCCATAAACATAATCCAATACGTTTTTGAGATCGTTTTTCTCTGCATAGCCCATAGTTGTATATTTCTTATCACTATTTCCTGCATTTCTATTATCATATATGATTACATGATAGCTCCTATTCAAGTAAGGGGTTATATATTTTATCGAACCAACTCGATTTACCCCAAATCCGTGACAGATAATAACCACTTTATTGGTTGGGCTCTCAGGGTACAACCATTGACCTGAAAGACTTAACCCATCATCAGTCATGACATTGAAATCGGTTTTTGGAATTTTATTGAAGTATTTAATGGAAATGTTGCCTTTTGCTTCTTCATCCGAAAACATAGTTTCAATATCTCTGCTCTTAGGTAGGATGACATGACCTGAGAATCTCCAAGATACTTTAAACAATACCATTATTATTGCAATCAGCAACCCTAAATAGCCAGTCATATTATCACCTGAAATGCTTCATAAGATCTATATTCGTTAATTATCAACTGCAATCTGTGTGTTACCCTCCATTCTTGGACTTCCATTAAAAGCAATAATAACTTTCATTTTTAAGTCTCCTCTTGGTATTTAATGTTAAGGTTTTTCAATTATTTTTAATATATTTTGTTCGGCATCATCTAATGTGTAAGGAATATTGACTTCAAATCCCCTATTCCTAAGTCTCGTAAACAATTCAGATAGTATTGGCGTTTCAAGATTGGCATCATTTAGCAATTCTGACTGGGAAAAGACTTCTTGAGGATTGCCCTTTGCTACAATGCTACCATTATTCAAAATGTATATTGTATCGGCTATGTATGGCACTATATTGATGTCATGGGTTGTTGTGATAATTGTAGTGCCATGTTCCTTGGTAATTTCATTTAAGATACCAATCATTTCAGTTTTTGACTTTGAATCAAGCGAATCAAAAGGCTCATCCAATATTAATAGCTTTGGTGACATTACCAGAGCCCCTGCTAATGCCACTTTCTTCTTCTGTCCACTGCTGAGATAATGGGGTATTTTGTTCAATAGTTGTTCTATACCTAGTCTGTGTGAAATGTCCCTTGTCATTTGATCGACCTGCTCTTTTGAGTACCCTTCACTTCTTGGAGTAAAAGCGATATCATCGTATACACTTGGTCCGATAATCTGTTCATCAACATTTTGAAAAACCACACCAACATGCTTTCTCAACTCATTGAATTGGTTAAAGGGCTCCATCCCCATGACGCTGACCTTTCCTTCAACCGGTTTCAATAAACCAAGTATATGATAAAGCAATGTTGTCTTGCCTGCTCCATTAGGCCCCAATATTGTAACCCGTTCACCTTCTTTAGCTGTGAAATGAAGTCCGCAAATCGAAACTTCGGTTTTATCAGGATAGACATGTTTTAAGCATTCCACTTCTATCAGATTTTCCATGGTATCACCGTCCCTGTTAGTATAATGATTCCTGCCAGGCACAACCAATAATCGGTCCTTGAAGCTGGCTTAAGATCCATTCGTATGGGAATCCTTCCCGAATATCCTCTGAGTTCATATATCTTATACATTCTTTCACTCATTTCAAAGGATTGAATAATGAGAGTTCCAAGCATTGACGCAATCGTTTTAAGATTCAACAATAATTGCCAGGGCTTATAGCCTCCCTTAAGCCTAATGCTTGTCATTAGATTATGTAGTTTATCTGCGATAATGAAAAAGGATCGGTATGTCATCAAAAAAATATCAACTATAAGGCTCGGCATAAACAGCGAAAACACAGAAAAGACATCCACATAAGGTGTTGTCGTAATCAATAGAAGCATTGTAAGAGCAGCTCCCACTGCCTTAAATATGACAATTATTCCAGCAACCCAGCCTTGCTGTGAAGACAATACAGCGAAAAAAACGCTAAACAAAGCAGGATACAATGCTAAATGACCTATCTGAGTGATGGGTATTTTCCCTACAACAAACAGGACAAGCACAATTGAAATGAGTCCTGTCAATCGATATAAGTCTTTACTAATGATGATGCTCGTCAATATAAAGACTGTTAAAATAATTTTTGATATTGTTCCTGACTTGTGCAATATGCTGTTTCCGTTCAATGATAGGTTGTCTATCTCTGCTATGTGCATATTCTACCTTTCTATTACATAGTAAACCTGTGTACCGTTTCAATCAAATCAGGTCTGACTTTATAAAAATATCGAATAATCAAAACTGTTATCAAAGTTTCTAAACCAATACCCACAACTATTATCATGATTAGAGCTATCCACCCGGTCAACGCCAGATAATTAATCTCATCGATAACCTCAGCTAAATGAGCGCCTTCGTTATCCCCTTCATTAATAAGTTCTTCATTAGCATGATCATCCACTTCATGTGGCAATACTGCTGCAAATCCTGCATAGGTACCGATTATACCCACCATCATACTCATAGATACTATCAAAGCTATGACTGTTGCTATACATGTTCCAATGACAAGATTTTTCTTTGCTAAAGCCTTAAATAGCATTGCTCCTATAAAAACCTCTGAGCCAATAACAAGCGTATTGAGTCCAACAATTGTTACGCCACCATGACCGAACATAGCTAAAATCATAGATACAACAAAGACTACCAAAAAAGCCATTTTGGGTCCTATAAGGATTCCTGTCAACACAGCAAGGCTTATATGTACCGGGATGATTATCAGCGGAACCGACATCCCAATTAGCATAAGTGCGGCAGCAATTCCAGTAAAAGGCAAAACTCTCTTGATTTGTTCATTATTGCTGCTTTTGATAATATAGTAAATGATAACAAAAGTTAGTATATATCCAGGTAGCCAGATATAAAAAGGAATAATACCATCTGGTATATGTATATGACTCATACAGACCTCCTAATTATCTGTTCGAAAGTATTTTAAAATGTGTTTACATTATAATCATAACTCAAAAAAAACACAAGACAAACCCATTATCATTTCTTGTTTATAAAAAAAATAATTATGTTTTTTTGAAAACGCTTGCACAGAAAAAATATTGTGATATAATGAGAATACAACAAATACTCTATCAAAATATCAGATTAATGCACTAAGGGTAGTAAGAGGTTTTAGTTCCAGAACAAGTTTTATAAAAGAAGTTTGGTTTTTAGAACAAGTTTCAAGAAAAGAAGTTT
>LGGM01000137.1 GCA_001509345.1 Clostridiales bacterium 38_11 | reverse complement strand
TAGGACAGATGGCTCTGGTCCTTGTAGTAAGAATCCTGTTCGATAACCGTCATGCTTTTGGATGGGATCTCTGATTTGATCTTATTGACAACAGTGGTCTTACCAGAACCACTCCCACCGGTTATGCCGATAAAAATTGATTTCTTCATCTTTATACCCTCTTTTTCCTTAAAATATACCACGGTTTGATCGGGTGCTCTATTTTTATTTGGATGATTTCTTGTGGGTGTGGTGCTGATTTTACAGACTCGCACTTACCATTGTACATCTCTTCAATTTGATAATCAAAATGACGTATATCCGGACCAAATATCTCAATCTCATCTCCGATGGAGAACTTGTTGCGTTGCTCTACCGTCGCTATTTGTGTGGTAGAATCATAGCCTTTCACCAGACCGATAAAGTCATATTCTCTTATATAGGAGCTGGAGGTATAGAGCTGCCCTTCTCCTTTTGGATCTCCGTAGTAGAATCCGGTGGTAAAGTCCCTGTGGGATGCTTTTTTGATTTCCTCATACCAGTAGGGATCGAATGGTTTTCCTTCCAAGAGTTCTCTTAAAGCATTCTTGTAGGATCTGACAACTGTTGCGTTGTAGTAGGAACTTTTCATGCGTCCCTCGATTTTGAAGCTGTCGATTCCCACATCAAGCAGATCCTGCAGGTTGTTGATCATACAAAGGTCTTTAGAGTTGAAGATAAAGGTTCCGTTTTCATCTTCCATGATTGGATAGTATTCGTTGGGGCGCTTTTCCTCTACCACGCTGTAGTTCCACCGGCACGGATGCGAGCAGTCTCCCAGATTGGAGTGACGATTGGTCATAAAGCTACTGAGCAGGCATCTTCCCGAATAGGATATGCACATGGCGCCATGGACAAATGACTCTATTTTTAATGTGTTTTTCTTATGTTGGATGACGCTCTTGATTTCCTCAAGGGTCAGTTCCCTTGCCAGAACGATTCTATCAGCCCCTATCTCATGCCAAAAATTGGCTGTCTGATAGTTGGTGGTGTTTGCCTGGGTGCTGAGATGGATTTCCGCGTGAGGTGCATGCTGCTTCACCTGCAAGAGAACACCAGGATCTGCTACGATGATGGCATCCACATGGATACTCTCAAGGAATTGTATGTATGCTTCAATGCCCTCAAAATGCTTGTCGTGGGCAATTATATTCACTGTTATGTAGGCTTTGACACCGTGCTGGTGGCAGTAATCGATGGCTTCTTTCAAGTCCTCTTTGCTGAAGTTTTGGGCGCCTGCCCTAAGTCCCAGCTGGGATCCTGCAAAATAAACGGCATCTGCGCCGTACTCGACAGACATTTTCAGTTTTTCTAGATTGCCGGCTGGTGCCAGTATTTCCGGTCTTTTCATAATCTGTCCTCCAAATTGATGTGGTGATTCAATATTTTTTCAGGGATATGGCCAATCCATCGCCAATAGGCAATACTGATGTCTCAAGGGATGGATCTGTGTGCAGAAACTCAAGATATTGTCGCATTTTTCTGACGATGGTTCTCTGTCTCCTGACCACAAGTGCATCGGTTGCGATCATTCCCTTGTACAAGACATTGTCAGAGATGATCAGTCCACCTGGTTTCAATAGCTTTAGGGCTATATCGTGGAACTCCATATATTTACTTTTTGCCGCGTCCATGAATATTATATCATATTCCTCTGTCAAGCCGGAAAGGATTTCAGTTGCATCCCCTTCCTTGATGGTGATGGGTGTTTTGTGGCTGTATTTCTCCAGGTTCTCTTTTGCAAGGGCAATGAATTTTTTGTTTCGGTCTATGGTAGTGATATATCCATTTTCATTGTCTATCGTTTTGGATATAAAAATAGAAGAAAACCCGACAGCGGTCCCAATTTCCAGAACTCTTGCGGAGTCTGTGAGTCTGATCAGCAGTCTGATCAACTGGGCGACTTCCTTATGGATGATGGGAATGGCGTTTTTCTCGCATTCCCGCCTGAAGGCATCCATGTCACGGTCTTCTTCTATAATTAAGCTTTGTATGTATTTTTCTATATATTCCCTGTTTATAAGATCCAAATTTTCACCTAATTGTTGATGTATTTGGCTTTTGCTTTTAAGAAATCATCGTAATTATCTGTGAAATAGTGGGAGCCATCCCCTATTGCCAGAAAAAACATGTATTCAGTGCTGTCCGGATTGATCGCAGCGCTTATGGAAGCTGTTCCGGGAGAATTGATAGGTCCTGGTGGCAATCCTGTGTGCTGGTAGGTGTTGTAATCGGATTCCACTTCCAGATCCTCATATGTCAAAACACTTTTTCTCTCTCCCAGTGCGTATTGTACTGTTGCACAAGACTCCAGTTGCCAGTTTTCTTCTATCCTATTGTAAAACACCGATGCCACGACAGGCCTCTCCACATCGAGTAGCGCCTCCCCCTCGACGATGGAGGCCATGGTCATGATGCTGTTTAGGTCCATTCCTTCTGGTATGTTGCCTTCAATGATACTGGTATAAACCTCCTCAAAACCGCTGAGCATCCGTCTTATGATGTTCTCTTCTGTTGAATTCAGATAGATATTGTAGGTGTCCGGATAGAGATAACCCTCCAAACTCACAATATTGTCATCCTGCAAATATAGGAAATCCGTCGCAAAATAGGACACGTCATTGGCAAGCGCTAAAAACCTTTCTTTGTCTATACTGAACTGGGAGCCTATGACATCTGCTATCTCTAGCAATGTCAAACCCTCCTGAATGATGATATTCGTTGTTGTCTTGACATTTCCCCCTGTTTCCAGCAAAGCGATGATTTCTACCAAAGGCATTGATTGGGTCATGACATAGTCCCCTGCCTTGAATGATGAACCCTTGTCATTTAGTCTGAGGTAGATCTTGTAGACAGTCAAATTATGAATCAGTTCCTTTTTTAATAAAATATCACCGATTGCATTTGGCGATGATCCCGAGGGTATCTGAATGAGAACCGCATCACTGCTGCTTGAATCGACTGCTTGTAAATTGCTATTGTAATAGCTTACTGATAAAAGTCCTA
>LGGM01000045.1 GCA_001509345.1 Clostridiales bacterium 38_11 | reverse complement strand
GTCTTACCGTGGTCTACGTGTCCTATCGTTCCTATGTTTACGTGGGGCTTGTTCCTTTCAAACTTAGCTTTTGCCATGTTCGTTCCTCCTTCAAAATATTCATTTATTTATTGTTACTTGATGATGTCTTCAACCATTTTAGCAGGTACCTTCTCATAATGGTCAAACTGCATAGAATAGTTTGCTCTTCCTTGTGATAAAGATCTTAGAACTGTTGCATAGCCAAACATTTCAGATAATGGGACAAATGCATCTACAACCTTGATTCCGCTTCTATCCACAAAACCTTCTATCCTGCCTCTTCTTGAGTTGATATCTCCCATTACATCTCCCAGGTATTCATCCGGTGTCAGAACCTCAACTTTCATATATGGTTCCAGTAATCTAGGTGATGATTTTTTTGCAGCATCTTTAAATGCCATCGATCCAGCTATCTTAAATGCCATCTCGCTTGAATCCACCTCATGATACGTACCATCGTATAATGTAACTTTAAAATCAAGCGTTGGATATCCCGCTAAGACACCATTCTCAGATGCTTCTCGTATACCATGCTCAACTGCCGGAATATACTCTCTTGGTATTGCTCCGCCAGTGATTGCATTTACAAATGTTATTCCCATTCCTGGCTCTTGAGGCTCAAGAATAATCTTAACATGTCCATACTGCCCTTTACCACCTGATTGTCTAGAGTATTTACATTCAACGTCAGCTGTTCCTTCAATAGTCTCTTTATAAGAGACCTGCGGTTTGCCAACATTAGCTTCAACTTTAAATTCTCTCATAAGTCTGTCAACAATTATCTCCAGATGCAATTCACCCATTCCGGCTATTATTGTCTGACCGGTATCGGTATTGGTATATGTTTTAAATGTTGGATCTTCTTCTGCAAGTTTTTGCAGACCAATGCCCATTTTATCCTGACCAGCCTTAGTTTTTGGTTCAATGGCCACCTCTATAACCGGTTCAGGGAACACCATGGATTCTAATATAACAATCCTACTGGGATCACATAACGTATCACCTGTAGTGGTATTTTTAAAACCGACTGCGGCAGCGATATCGCCCGAGTAGACTTTAGCGATTTCTTCCCTTTTATTTGCGTGCATCTGCAAGATTCGTCCAACTCTTTCTCTTTTGTTTTTGGTGGAATTATTAATATAACTGCCTGAGTCTAAAACACCAGAGTAAACTCTAAAAAATGTGAGTTTGCCAACGAATGGATCTGTCATAATCTTAAATGCCAAAGCAGCAAAAGGCTCATCGTCTTTAGAGTGTATCTCTATCTCTTCGCCCTTTTCATTTTTACCGACTATCGCCAGAACATCAGTTGGAGCAGGCAGATAGTCGACCACGGCATCCAAAAGCAATTGAATACCTTTGTTCTTATAAGCTGAACCGCATAATACAGGTATGATGTCAACCGCTATTGTCGCTTTCCTGATTGCATCCTTAAGCTCTTGAACTTCAATGTCTTCCCCTTCGAGAAATTTCATCATCAGTTCATCATTGTAATCCGATACAGATTCCAATAGTTTTTCCCTGTATTTTGCAGCCATTTCTTTATACTGTTCGGGTATTTCAATGATTTCTGTAGACTCTGCACTGCCGGTATCATCCTTATAAAGCCTAGCTGTCATATCGACCAAATCTATTATGCCTTCAAATTTTTCTTCTGCGCCTATTGGCAACTGAATGGGGACAACATTTGCTTTAAGTCTTTCGACCATTGTGCCTACTGAATACTCAAAACTTGCACCCATCTTGTCCATCTTGTTGACAAAGCAGATTCTAGGCACTTTGTATTTGTCAGCTTGTCTCCAGACTGTTTCTGTCTGTGGTTCTACCCCATTTTTTGCATCAAAAATAGCAACTGCTCCATCCAAAACCCTAAGTGATCTTTCAACCTCAACGGTAAAATCAACGTGCCCTGGCGTGTCTATTATATTAATCCTTGTGTTCTTCCAAGCACAAGTAGTTGCAGCGGAAGTTATGGTGATTCCTCTTTCCTGTTCCTGCTCCATCCAGTCCATTTGAGACGCACCTTCATGTGTTTCTCCTGTTTTGTGGATCCTACCTGTGTAATACAATATTCTCTCGGTACAGGTAGTCTTCCCTGCATCTATATGCGCCATAATTCCTATGTTTCGAGTTCTCTCCAAAGGATATTCTCTCATAACTTTCCTCCTATCTGCATAGGTAGAATGAAATCATTCTACCATCTAAAACTAGCAAATGCTCTGTTGGCCTCAGCCATTTTATGTGTGTCTTCTCTTTTCTTGACACTTGCACCCGTACTGTTTGCAGCGTCCATAATTTCCTTTGCCAGTCTTTCTTTCATCGTTCTTTCTCCTCTTTTACGAGAATAGTTTACTAACCATCTTAAACCTAATGTTTGTCTTCTTTCAGGCCTAACTTCTATTGGTACCTGATAAGTAGCTCCACCAACTCTTCTTGCTTTAACTTCAAGAACTGGCATAATATTGTTCAGTGCTTTATGAAATACTTCTTTCGGATCATCTCCGGTTTTTTCAGCAATCATATCAAAAGCACCGTATACTATTGTTTGAGCTACACCTTTTTTACCGTCTAACATAATTTGATTGATAAGCTTTGTAACAATCTTATCCTTATGTATAGGGTCTTCCATTATATGTCTTTTAGGTATATGTCCTTTTCTTGGCACTACGCTTCCCTCCTTAATTAGAATTTATTTAATTCTTAGGTACTCGACTTAATTGTCACATCTGCGACAATTCACGCCGCTGTGCACAAAATGCTAAATATATTATGAAGGCGTACACGCATATTTTCCATAACTTGCATAGTGTGCCGATTATTAGTTATTTTTTTGGTCTTTTTGTACCATATTTGGATCTGGACTGATTTCTCTTATCCACTCCTGATGTATCAAGAGTTCCTCTTACGACATGGTATCTGACTCCTGGCAAATCTTTAACTCTGCCACCTCTGATAAGAACAACACTATGTTCCTGCAGATTGTGTCCAATTCCTCCGATGTAAGCTGTTACCTCACTACCATTTGTCAATCTTACTCTGGCAATCTTTCTAAGAGCTGAGTTTGGCTTCTTAGGGGTTACGGTTTTTACAGCCGTACATACGCCTCTTTTTTGTGGTGAACTAGTTTTTACAAATTTCTTCTTCATAGTATTGTAGTTCACATTAAGAGCCGGTGATTTAGACTTTTTTACGATGTCCGTTCTACCTTTTCTTACCAATTGGTTAATTGTTGGCATCCAAGCACCTCCTTCTATTTTTTATTTTAAAACTGCAACTACAGCTGCGTTTACGTCAATATTACATATTTCTCCAAGATTTTTCATCTTGTCAATATATACTATTTCTATGTCTTCTTTATTACATAGCTGGATGATTTCATCGGTGACTCCCTTTTCTGCATCCATGGCAACAAATACTTTCTCTACCATAGTCTTCAATATGAATCTTTTTGTCTGTTTCTTGCCAACGACCAAATTATCCAAATTCTGAAGCCTCTCAAGCTCCATCTAACCACCTCTTAAACATTATGAAGATTATATGCTTCGGAAGCATATAATCTTCTGAATTTACTCTAATGATTAGAAACACTCAAACATTCTAACACTCGACTTTTTTCATGTCAACATCTTTTTGGTTATATCTTATATTTATCACATCTATGTTGATAAGTAAACACTAGATTTCAAGATTCAAGTGAATCCTCTACTAAACTTGGTTTCTTAATCTGATCAACAACAGCTGTTTCGTCGATTTCCGGTGTCGAATTGATAATAATTTTGTCGTATTTTCTCATTCCTGTACCCGCTGGTATCAGCTTACCTATGATGACATTCTCCTTAAGCCCCGTCAATCTGTCAATCTTACCCTTGATAGCAGCATCCGTCAGCACCCTTGTGGTTTCCTGGAACGATGCAGCTGATAGGAATGACTCTGTGGCAAGAGATGCTTTAGTGATACCCAGCAGAATTCTATCTCCTTCTGCAGGCTCCTTACCTTCTGATATCAGCTTGTCATTGGTATCTGTAAATTCCACAAATCCAACAAGGCTTCCAGGTAAGAATTCGGTATCCCCTTCGCTTTCGATTTTTACTTTGCCGAGCATCTGCCTAATAATGACCTCAACGTGTTTATCGTTGATATCAACACCCTGCATCCTGTAAGTTCTCTGGACCTCTTGCAATATATACTCCTCGAGTGCTAGTATGCCATTGACCTTAAGAATATCGTGAGGATTGATTGAGCCTGTTGTAATCCTTTCACCTTTCTCAACCGCATCTCCATTCTGAACATCAATTATAGCGCCATATGGTATGACATAGGTTTTGGATTCTTTGGATTCATCATCAGTGACAATGACTTCTCTTTTCTTAGGTGTTTCATTGATTGACACGGTTCCTGCAATTTCAGTAATAATAGCCTGTCCTTTTGGCTTACGGGCTTCAAATAATTCCTCTATCCTTGGAAGTCCTTGAGTAATATCTACAGCTGCTGCTATACCCCCAGTATGGAAAGTACGCATTGTAAGCTGAGTGCCCGGTTCACCTATTGATTGAGCGGCTATAAACCCAACCGCTTCTCCAATGTTTACCAGCTTGCCGTTTGCCAGATTTCTACCATAACATTTTGTGCAAAGGCCGCTCTTGGTCTTGCAAGTCAGTATGGATCTGATCAAAACACTTTCTATGCCACAGGTAACTATCTCCTCGGCGGCATCTTCACTGATCATGACATCTTTAGCGACTATAACCTCACCTGTCTTTGGATGGACAACATCCTCGAATGTATATCTGCCGACAAGTCGTTCATACAGGTTTTCAATAACTTCTTTCTTATCTTTAAAGGCTTCAACCAACAAACCAATATCCGTATGACAATCGTATTCTCTGATAATGACATCTTGACTAACATCCGCAAGCCTTCTTGTCAAATAACCTGAGTCTGCAGTTCTAAGAGCGGTATCCGCAAGACCTTTTCTTGCACCGGTTGAAGATATAAAGAACTCTAGAACCGTTAAGCCTTCTCTGAAGTTAGCCTTAACCGGTATCTCAACCGTATGTCCGACCGCATTAGCCATAAGTCCACGCATTCCTGCCAATTGTTTAATCTGGTTACGGCTTCCTCTAGCTCCTGACTGTGACATGATGTACAGATTATTCAATTCACCAAGGTTATTCATCAACGCTTCTGTTACATCCTCAGTAGTTTTGTGCCAAATCTTGATAACATTTTCATATCTTTCTTCATTTGTGAGAAGGCCTCTTCTATATTTATTTTCATAATCCAGTACCTGGTCTTCTGATTTTTTGATTAATCGAGGTTTCTCAGCCGGTACTTTCATATCGTCTACTGAGACAGTAATGGCACCAATAGTGGAATAATGAAATCCATATTCTTTGATTTTGTCCAACACTTCAGCTGTTTTTGTATTTCCGTGTTTCCGGAAACATCTATCTACAATTTCTCCCAAAACTTTTTTATTAACCAATAGATCCACTTCAAGTGAGTATTTGTCCTTTTTCCTGTCAACATAGCCTAAGTCTTGCGGTATGAAGTCATTGAACAAAAATCGCCCGACTGTGCTCTCTACAATCTTACCGGAATCTGCATCATCCAATTTCATTCTTACTTTAACTCTTGAATGAACATCTACCAGTTTGTTGAAATAAGCCATGACCATCTCTTCAAAGTTTGAGAAAATCTTGTCTTCTCCAATGCTACCCGGTATTTCTATCGTCATGTAATAACAACCAAGCACCATGTCCTGGGTTGGTGTCGTAATAGCTTTGCCATCTTTTGGTGCCAAAATATTATTGGTCGAAAGCATTAAAAACCTAGATTCAGCTTGCGCTTCAACAGATAATGGAACATGAACCGCCATCTGGTCACCATCAAAGTCAGCATTGTATGCCGTACAAACAAGTGGGTGCAATTTAATAGCCTTGCCTTCCACCAGAACGGGTTCAAAAGACTGTATGCCAAGTCTGTGCAACGTTGGAGCACGGTTTAACATGACGGTATGGCCCTTGATAACCTCGTCCAAAACGTCCCAGACAGCCGGATCAACTCTCTCAACTTTTTTCTTGGCACTCTTGATGTTATGGGCATAATTGTTTTCAACCAGCATTTTCATGACAAATGGTTTAAACAATTCCAAGGCCATTTTTTTAGGAATACCACACTGGTGAAATTTTAATTCGGGTCCGACAACAATAACAGATCTTCCTGAATAGTCAACCCTTTTTCCTAGAAGGTTTTGTCTGAATCTTCCTTGCTTACCCTTCAGCATATCTGACAATGATTTTAAAGGCCTGTTTCCGGGACCGGTAACGGGTCTCCCTCTTCTTCCATTATCTATCAATGCATCAACTGCTTCTTGAAGCATCCTTTTTTCATTTCTTACAATGATATCAGGTGCTCCGAGCTCAAGCAATCTCTTTAATCTATTGTTTCGATTGATAACTCTTCTATAGAGGTCATTCAAATCTGAGGTGGCAAATCTTCCACCATCGAGCTGGACCATTGGTCTCAACTCCGGTGGTATTACAGGGATGACACTCAATACCATCCATTCAGGTTTGTTTCCTGATTTTCTGAATGCTTCAACCACTTCAAGTCTTCTTGTGATTCTGACTTTCTTTTGCCCACTGCTCTCTTTAAGTGATTTTCTAAGCTCTTGGGTCTCGGCCTCAAGATCAACTTTTTTCAGAAGCTCTTTGATTGCCTCAGCACCCATGGCCGCTTTGAACAGATTTCCATAAACATCTTTGTATTCTCTGTATTCCAATTCTGACAACAATTGTTTCTCTGAAAGCGGCGTCGTTCCACCATCTATGACGATGTACTGTGCGAAATACAAAACTTTTTCCAATGATCTTGGTGACATATCCAGCATCAGTCCCATTCTACTTGGGATTCCCTTGAAATACCAAATATGTGAAACCGGGGCAGCCAGGTCTATATGGCCCAATCGCTCACGTCTTACTTTCGCTTTTGTGACTTCAACGCCACATCTGTCACAGACAACGCCCTTGTATCTTACTCTTTTATATTTGCCGCAATGACATTCCCAATCCTTGGTCGGGCCAAATATTTTCTCGCAAAACAACCCGTCTTTCTCAGGTTTTAGCGTTCTATAGTTTATTGTTTCAGGTTTTTTAACTTCTCCAAAAGACCATTCCAGAATTTTCTCCGGTGATGCTAAACTGATTCTCATCGATTCAAAATTATTGTAATCCATTCAGGGGTTCCTCTCCCTTCATTATAGTATTATTCAATCTCTTCAAGCTTCATTCCTTTAGTGTTTCCATCAAACTCTGCTTTTCCGATGATTTCTTTTATCTCTTCACTGACATCTTCAAATTCATCATACTCTTTTATCACTATTTCAGAATCATCTTCTGACATAATTCTAATATCCAGAGCTAAACTTTGGAGCTCTTTTACTAGCACCTTAAAGGATTCAGGTATTCCCGGTTTTGGTATGTTCTCGCCTTTAACAATTGCCTCATAGGCTTTTACTCTTCCGGTCACGTCATCCGATTTGACTGTTAGTATTTCCTGCAAGGTATGCGCCGCTCCGTATGCTTCCAGAGCCCATACTTCCATTTCTCCGAATCTCTGACCGCCAAACTGAGCTTTACCACCCAACGGTTGCTGTGTAACAAGTGAATAAGGGCCGGTTGATCTGGCGTGAATCTTATCATCGACCAAGTGATGCAATTTCAACATATACATGTATCCAACCGTTACCGGTCCATCAAACGGCTCCCCGGTTCTTCCATCCCTGAGCATAATCTTGCCATTCGCAGGATATCCTGCCATTTCAAGGGCTTCGAAAATGTCATTTTCATTGGCACCATCAAAAACAGGCGTGGCAACATGCCATCCAAGTTTTTTGGAGGCTAGTCCCAAATGGACTTCCAATACCTGTCCAATATTCATACGTGAGGGTACTCCCAAAGGATTCAGTACTACCTGCAAAGGTGTTCCATCCGGTAAGAAAGGCATATCTTCCTCAGGCATTATTCTTGAAATAACACCTTTGTTACCATGTCGGCCACACATCTTATCGCCTACATTTATTTTTCTCTTAGTTGCGATATAAACTCTAACAAGTTTATTGACACCTGGATTAAGCTCATCGCCATTCTCTCTGGTAAACACTTTTACATCGACAATGATTCCCGCTTCACCATGTGGCACTCTCAGAGATGTATCTCTTACTTCTCTTGCCTTTTCGCCGAAAATTGCTCTCAGAAGCCTTTCTTCAGCTGTCAGCTCAGTTTCTCCTTTTGGCGTAACCTTGCCAACCAGTATATCACCGGCTTCGACTTCAGCCCCTATCCTGATGATACCTCTTTCATCCAGATCCTTCAGTGAGTCTTCACCCACATTTGGAATATCCCTGGTGATTTCTTCCGGCCCAAGCTTTGTATCCCTAGCTTCTGATTCATATTCTTCTATATGTATTGATGTCAAAACATCATTCATAACCAAATCTTCATTCAGCAGAACTGCATCCTCGAAATTGTAGCCTTCCCACGTCATAAAACCAATTAAAAGATTTTTCCCAAGCGCTATCTCACCATTTTCGGTAGAAGGTCCATCAGCAATAATCTGACCTTTTTTGATTTTATCACCCTGGTTGATTATCGGTCTTTGATTGATACATGTTCCCTGGTTTGATCTGATAAATTTCAGAATTTTATAGCTATCTATAGTCCCTGTGTCATCTCTTCTGATGAGAATTTTTGAAGCCTCGACAGAAATAGCAACACCGTCATTCTTAGCGATGACAACTACCCCTGAATCTTTGGCCGCTTTGTATTCCATTCCAGTTCCGATGATAGGCGCTTCAGTTTTCATCAAAGGTACTGCCTGTCTCTGCATGTTGGCTCCCATGAGAGCTCTATTGGCATCATCGTTCTCAAGAAACGGAATCATAGCTGTTCCAATCGAAATAATCTGTTTAGGTGAAACATCCATATACTGAACCCTATCTCTATGGACAATCTCAGGGGCACCGTTCTGACCCCTTACAACAACCCTCTCATTGAGAAATCTTTTATCGTCTCCGATTGGTTCGTTGGCTTGAGCTATAATATGTTCATCTTCAATATCCGCTGTCATATAATCAATGGTCTCTAAAATAACACCTGTTGTCTTGTCAACTCTTCTGTAGGGAGACTCTAAAAAACCATACTCGTTGATTCTAGCAAATGATGCCAATGATGTGATCAAACCTATGTTAGGTCCCTCAGGCGTTTCTATCGGGCACATTCTCCCATAATGTGAATGGTGAACATCTCTGACCTCAAATCCAGCCCTGTCTCGGCTCAGTCCACCAGGTCCCAATGCCGACATTCTTCTTTTATGTGTCAACTCTGCCAATGGATTGGTCTGGTCCATGAATTGCGACAATTGAGAACTGCCAAAAAACTCTTTGATTGCAGCGGCTACCGGTCTTATATTCATCAGAACTTGCGGTGTTACAACCTCAATATCCTGAATGGTCATTCTTTCTCTTACAACCCTTTCCATCCTTGAAAGACCAACCCTAACCTGATTTTGCAGAAGTTCCCCAACTGCTCTAATTCTTCTGTTTCCCAAATGATCAATATCATCTACATTTCCAATTTCTTTAAACAGACTGAATTCATAACTTACGGAGGCCATCATATCATCTATGATAATATGTTTTGGAGAAAGTTTTTTGTGGTTTTTCTCAATTGCTTCTTCTAATTCATCTATGTTTGGATACTGTTCCACCAATTCCATCAGAAGTGGATAATACACCTTCTCTTTCAATCCAAGCTTCCTCAAATCAACCGGCAAATCCAAATACTCAGGATAAACAAATCTATTGGATAGAATTTTCACTTTTTCATTGTCAAAATTGTAGATTTCAATATTGAAGACACCGGCAGCCTCTATCCTTGAAGCGATTTCCCGTGTTATGATTTCGCCTTCAGATATGATAATTTCACCGGTTTCCTTGTTTATGACATCATGAGCAATCTTCTTATCAGTGGCCCTATTGGCCAAACCCAGTTTCTTGTTGAATTTATACCTTCCAACCTTAGCCAAATCATATCTCTTATGGTCAAAAAACAGGCTGTTGATAAGAGATGACGCACTATCCAATGTAGGCGGTTCCCCAGGTCTCAGTTTCTTGTATATTTCAATAAGGGCTTCATCCTTATTGGATGTATTGTCTTTTTCGAGCGTTTTGAGTATATGCTCTGATTCACCTGTCAATTCAATTATTTGAGCATCTGTTTCGCAGCCCATAGCTCTTAACAGAATCGTAATCGGTATCTTTCTTGTTCGGTCTATTCTTACATAAACAATGTCATTCGAGTCAGTTTCATATTCCAACCAAGCTCCTCTGTTGGGTATCAATGTTGAGGAAAAAAGTTTTTTACCTGATTTATCTCTAGAAACAACAAAATAGACACCTGGTGATCTCACCAACTGACTAACGATGACACGCTCCGCACCATTTATGATAAATGTGCCTCTTTCTGTCATGAGAGGAAAATCTCCCATAAACACTTCTTGTTCTTTTATTTCTCCGGTTTCTTTATTGATTAATCTCACTTTGACTCTAAGCGGGACCGCAAAAGTCGAGTCTCTTTCCTTACATTCCAATTGGTCATATTTTGGATCTCCTTCTAAAGAATAATCAATAAACTCAAGAATCAGATTTCCAGTATAATCCTCTATTGGCGAAACATCATCAAAAACCTCTTTCAACCCTTCCTCAACAAACCACTGATAAGAGTTTTTCTGAACCTCAATCAAATCCGGTAATTCCAATACTTCACCAATTTTAGAGTAGCTCATTCGTACTCTATTGCCAATTTTGACAGGATGCAGCATTTTTTCACCCCTTCATATATTATTAAAGTAAAAAAAATGCGTAGTTTATCTTTTTAGCATTTATCACATACAATTTTTATGCCAACTTTTATTATCTACGCAATTTATAATATTATCATACATTATTTTTTTTGTCAATAATTCAAGATAATTATTCTCCATAAAAACAAAAGAGCTTATTAGGCTCTTCAATAATGTTTTTGTTACTTGACTTCTACTGCTGCACCAGCCTCTTCCAATTTAGCTTTAAGTGCTTCTGCTTCTTCCTTAGTGATGCCTTCTTTAACAGTTGTAGGAGCTCCATCCACAAGGTCTTTTGCTTCTTTCAGTCCCAGACCTGTAACTTCTCTTACAACCTTGATAACTTTAATTTTTCCAGAACCGGCATTAGACAATATTACATCAAATTCTGTCTGCTCTTCAACCTCTTCAACAGCTACTGGTCCTCCAGCTACTGCTACCGCTGCAGCTGCAGATACTCCAAATTCCTCTTCAATCGCTTCAACTAACTCAGATAATTCCATCACTGTCAATGCTTTTATTTCTTCTATAAACTTTGCTGTTTTTTCACTTGCCATTTTAAATACCTCCTAAATAGTTATGATTCTTTATTTTCTCTTACTTGATCTAATAAGTATGCTAAATTTTTGATGTTTGCCTGCAAAACATTTGCCAGCATTGATAACAATACTTCTCTTGGTGGAATACTCGCCAAGGTTTTGACGCCGTCGGCATCTATTACTTTCCCATCAACTACGCCAGCTTTTATTTTAAGCTTGTCGTTTGTTTTTGCAAAATCGCTGGTGACCTTCGCTGCCTTTATGACATCGTCATAACCAAAAGCAATAGCATTAGGTCCCTTGAGATATTCATTGAAATCTACGAGTCCTGCTTTTTCGAAAGCAAATCTCATGCTGGAATTCTTGTAAACCTTATAGTCAATACCCGCGTCACGATACTTGTTTCTCAGGTCAGTTGCCTGCAAGACCGTCAATCCTCTGTAGTCGACAAGTACGATTGATTGCGCTTTATTGATTTTTTCTTCAATTTCATTTACCACTAGTTTTTTCAATTCTACATTTGCTTGATTCATCCTTACACCTCCTTCGAGTTGTTAAATAAAAAGGTCTCTTCGCAGTACGAAGAAACCTATCATCAGCATTACATAATACTAATAAGTTAACCTCGGCTGGATATTAAGCTTTCGCACCAACTGTCTGCGGTGTTTATTTAATTGACCTTGTTAAGCCTATCACTATAAATATGCATTGTCAACAGATTATTCTGTCAATTTTGCAGCATTCACTTTGATACCAGGTCCCATGGTGCTTGTGATTGTAACACTTCTGAGATATTTTCCTTTAGATGCTGCAGGTTTTGCTTTGATAACAGCCTCTAATAAGATTTTAACATTATCCGTAATCTTTTCAGTGCCAAATGATTTCTTTCCTACAGGAACATGTATAATAGCTGTTTTATCGACCCTGTACTCAACCTTACCGGCTTTAATGTCTTTTATTGCGTTGGCTACATCCATTGTTACCGTACCGGATTTAGGATTCGGCATCAGACCTTTTGGTCCCAACACTCTACCCAATCTTCCCACGACACCCATCATATCAGGTGTTGCAACTGTGATGTCAAAGTCAAACCAATTTTCTTTCTGAATCTTGTCAGCATACTCAGCTCCGCCGAAATAGTCAGCACCTGCCTCTTCTGCTTCCTTTAACTTTTCACCTTTTGCGAAAACCAAAACTCGTTTGGTTTTACCTGTACCATGCGGTAAAACAACGGCACCTCTAACCTGTTGATCAGCATGTCTTGGGTCTACACCCAGCTTGATATGCATCTCTATGGTTTCATCAAAATTGGCTTTTGCAGTTTCTTGAACCAGATTGATAGCGTCTGCTAAATCATATAGATTTTGCTTGTCAAAAACCTTTAAGCTTTCATTGTATTTTTTTCCTCTTTTTGGCATTTAATATCCTCCTCTGTGGTTTTATCGGAATACTCCTCCCACTATTTCGCCATTACTCTTCTACGACTATACCCATGCTTCTTGCAGTTCCAGCTACCATACTCATTGCAGCCTCTATAGAACTGGCATTCAAGTCAGGCATTTTTAAAACAGCAATTTCTCTTACTTTTTCCTTAGAAATTTTTGATACTTTCTTTTTGTTTGGTTCACCCGAGCCACTTTCGATACCAACAGCTTTTTTTAGCAACACTGCTACTGGAGGGGTTTTAGTAATGAATGTATAAGATCTATCTTGATAGACAGTCAGTACAACTGGAATGACCATTCCTGGTTGATCAGCTGTTTTTGCATTGAATTCTTTACAAAATCCCATAATATTAACACCATGTGGTCCTAATGCAGTCCCGACAGGTGGAGCTGGAGTAGCTTTACCTGCATTGATTTGCAGTTTGACTACAGCGATTATTTTTTTTGCCATATTTACACCTCCTATTTTTTTGTGGTAAACCGGTTTTACCCTCCCACTCTGGTATCTATTGAAAAGTAGAATTATACTTTTTCGACTTGGTCATAATCCAGCTCTACAAGTGTCTCTCTTCCAAACATGGAAATATACACTTTGAGCTTTCTCTTTTCCTGATTAATATCATCAACTGTACCCATAAAGTTTTCGAAAGGTCCATGAACCACTTTGATTGCATCCCCTCTGGCTATATCAATCGCAGCCACTAATTCAACAACTCCCAAGGCTTTCACTTCAAGATCCGACAATGGAATTGGTTTTGTTCCAGGTCCGACAAATCCTGTAACCCCTCTAGTATTTCTTACCAAATACCAAGATTCATCAGTCATGATCATTTTGATGATTACATAGCCTGGAAATTTTTTCTTTTCCTTGACTATTTTTTTTCCATTCTTTGTTTCAACATGCTCTTCTGTTGGCACCCGTACTTCGAATACAATATCTTGCATTTCTCTGTTTTCAACTAATTTTTCAATATTAGCCTTAACCTTATTCTCATGTCCTGAATAGGTATGTACAACGTACCATTTTGGTCCTTCTGACTTTTGTTTCATATTAAGCGGACACTAAAATGGTCCTACCTCCTTTAAACAAATATACTGAATAAACCATTAAAAACAAGGTCAAGCGCCCATACAACCAAGGTCATTAATGTAACCACAGCTATAACTACCATAGTATAATTAATCAATTCTTTTCTGGTTGGCCAGCTTACTTTTCTTAATTCAGATCTTACACCTTTGAAAAAATTCGAAACTTTGCCTGTTTTCTTTGCACCTGTATTAGCGGACATTTTTTCACTTCCTTGAAATTATTTTGTTTCTTTATGTAATGTATGAGCTTTACAGAATTTGCAATACTTTCGCATTTCTATTCTCTCAGGGTTGTTTCTCTTGTTTTTCATTGAATCGTAATTTCTCTGTTTGCAATCAGCGCAAGCTAATTTCACTTTTACTCTCATTCCTACACCTCCAAAACTCATCTATATAAACATAAATCTTCCAATTTATCCGTTACCTAATATAAACTATCACAAAAGTTTTTTCATGTCAAGAAGAATGAAAACCATTGGTGATTTTTCTCATCAGTTTTTCATTACATAAACACGGAGCCTGCGAGAGGCTCCGATTTTTTGTTCATCCAATTCGTTTATTTTATAATTTTAGCGACTACTCCGGCACCTACTGTTCTGCCACCCTCTCTAATCGCAAATCTCAATCCCTCTTCCATGGCAATCGGTGTGATC